>DOUP01000091.1 GCA_003520545.1 Maritimibacter sp.
GAAAGGCGCCGGGTAATTGGGCCACCCCAAGTATAAAAGCGGCGCCCCCCGCCAATGCAGCGACCGCGACAAGCGCGTCGAGACGATCCAACACGCCGCCATGACCGGGGATCAGGGTCGAGCTATCCTTGACCCCTGCCCTGCGTTTCATCCAGCTTTCCGCGATGTCGCCCATTTGCCCCGCGAAGGCGAGCAGCATGGCCGCAAGACCCGCCCAAATCGGCGAAATCCCAAATACGACCGGACCTACAATGGCGCCGAATACACCCGCACCTATCCAACCTGCGATCGTGCCGGACCACGTTTTCTTGGGGCTGATCCGCGGCCAGAACTTCGGCCCTCCAAAAGCACGCCCCGCGAAATAGCCGCCAACGTCCGAGATCACCACGATGCCGACTAGCGCCAGAATACCGCTCGGCCCCACGACGACCTGCCCGAAAGCAAACGCCATCGCAGCGCCCGCCAACATAATGCCATAGGCGAGCCAGATGCGTTGGTCGGATTTTACCAGGAACAGCCCAAGCGCGATCGGCACCAAGGCGATCAGAAGAACCCGCAGGACACCAAGCTGATAGGCGGTCCAGACAGCGTCCATCCCGTCGGGTGTACGTCCAGCCAGTGGAAGAACCATCACGACGATCAACACGGCAATGGGCAGAAGCGCCACCACCCAGCGGCGCGTGGTCGGAATGTCAGGCTCGCACAGTTTCGCCAGCTCCCGAAGCATCAGGACGTAGACCACCAGCACGAAAACCGACCAGACCAGCGACCCGGCGAACAAGGCGCCAAGTGCCAGAACGACGATCACGCCCGCCGAGATGACGCGCGTGGTAAGGTCGGACCAGTTCGACGTGGCCTGTTGGCTCTCCGCCATGTCAAACGCCACCGTAGCGCCGTTCGCGCAGACCGAACTTGTCGAGCGCTTCGGCGAATTGCTCCTTGCCGAAGTCCGGCCAGAGCGTGTCGGTGAATTCGAATTCCGCGTAGGCCGTCTGCCAGGTCAGGAAGTTGGACGTGCGGCTTTCACCAGAGGTGCGCACCACGAGATCGGGGTCAGGTAACCCGGCCGTGTCGAGGTAGTCATGCATGGTGTCCTCGGAAATCTCCGCAGGCTCCAGCTCGCCCGCTTTCACGGCTTCCGCCATCTTACGGGTGGCCCGCAGGATCTCGTCCCGCCCACCGTAGTTGAGTGCGACCGTGACATGCACACGGTCGTTGTCCCTGGTCAGTTCCTCGAGCTCGTTCATCAGCTTGATCAACTTCTTGTCGAGCGGTGCGCGGTCCCCGATGAAGCGCACCCGCGCACCTTCGGCGTGCAGATCGCGCGCGGTCTTTCGGATCGTGTACCGGAACAGCGCCATGAGCGCCGTGATCTCGGCACGCGAGCGTTTCCAATTCTCGGTCGAGAACGCGTAAAGCGTCACATATTTCACGCCTAGATCGGGACAGGCCTCCACGACCTCGCGGGTCCGTTTGGCGCCTGCCTGGTGGCCGAAAGGGCGCGGACGCCTTCGCGCCTTGGCCCAGCGTCCGTTGCCATCCATGATGAACGCCACGTGAAGCCCGTTGGGCTTTTCGGAGTCGATGCCGGATTGATCGTTCACTATCCTACCCTCGCTGACACGCCCGTCCCGGGCCGTCTGTCCGGTGGCTGCCGGTCCTAGACCTGCATGATCTCTTCTTGCTTGTTCTCCAGCGCCTTGTCGACGTTGGCGATGAACTTGTCCGTCAGCGCCTGCACCTCGTCATGCCAGATCTTGTTGTCGTCCTCGGACATGCCATCGTTCTTCGCTTTCTTGAGCTGCTCCATGCCGTCGCGGCGCACGTTTCGAATCGCGACCCGGGCGCTTTCGGCATATTGCGCGGCAACACGCGCGAGCTCCCGGCGGCGTTCTTCGTTCAACTCCGGGATCGGCAACATGACGATGGTGCCGTTGGTCTGCGGGTTGATGCCGAGACCCGATTCCATGATCGCCTTTTCGACCGCGTTCACGAGGCTCTTGTCCCAGACATTGATCGTGACCATCCGGGGCTCCGGCACGTTCACGGTGCCGACCTGGTTCAGCGGCGTGCGCTGACCGTAGGCTTCCACGTTGATCGGGTCGAGCATCGAGGCCGAGGCTCGGCCCGTGCGAAGCGACGCGAATTCCGTGCGCAATGCCCCCATCGCGCCGTCCATCCGGCGCTCCAGATCGTCGATATCAATTTCAAAATCACCGTCAGCCATGGCTCATACCTCCTCAGCGCGGAGCGTCGCTCCGAATGTTTCGCGCTGTATACTCTCATTTTCGCGGCATTGTATAGACATCGACTCCGTGCGCAGGATGCCACTGTCCATACCAAACGCTAGGACCGCTTGTTGACGACCTTGGTATAGGTTCCCTTGCCCGCAAGGATGCCTTTGAACCCGCCCGGCTCGTCCAGGCTGAACACGATAATCGGCTTGTTGTTGTCGCGGGCCAGCGCGATGGCCGAAGCGTCCATGACACCCAGACGGTTGGCAAGCACCTCGTCGTAGGTCACTTCGTCATAGCGCACGGCATCGTCGAACTTTTTGGGGTCCTTATCGTAGACGCCATCAACCTTGGTGCCTTTGAAAATCGCTTCACAGGTCATCTCATTGGCCCGCAGGGTCGCGGCGGTGTCGGTCGTGAAATACGGGTTGCCGGTGCCGGCGGCAAAGATCACGACGCGTTTCTTCTCCAGGTGCCTCACGGCGCGGCGGCGAATATAGGGTTCGGCCACCTCGTCCATGC
>DOUP01000004.1 GCA_003520545.1 Maritimibacter sp.
ACCGCTTCCTGATCCTGCACAACGGTGAGGTCAAAGCGGACCTGCCGCTGTCGCCACTGTCCGGCCGCGCACCAGAGTATGACCGCCCATGGGTAGAGACCCCAGCGGCTGAAGAACTGGCGGACGTGCCCCAGATTGACGCGATCGACGGCCTCAAAGGCCTGATCACTTCGCCCAACTACGCGGGCAAACAGTGGGTCTACGAGCAATATGACACCACCGTGATGGGCGACACCGCCCAGCGTCCCGGCATGGGCTCCGGCGTGATCCGCGTGCACGGCACCGACAAAAAGCTGGCCTTCACCTCCGACGTGACGCCGCGCTACGTAAAAGCCAACCCAATCGAGGGCGGCAAGCAGGCCGTTGCCGAAGCCTACCGCAACCTGACGGCTGTTGGCGCCAAGCCGCTGGCATCAACCGACAACCTGAACTTCGGCAACCCCGAAAAGCCCGAGATCATGGGGCAATTCGTGGGCGCGATCAAAGGCATCGGCGAAGCGGTCACCGTGCTCGACATGCCCATCGTCTCGGGCAACGTTTCCCTCTACAACGAAACCGACGGCACCGGCATCCTGCCGACGCCCACCATCGGGGCGGTCGGTCTGCTCAAGAACCTTGAAACCGATCTGATCGGCGGCGAAGTTCGTGACGGCCACGTCGCGCTCCTCGTGGGCGAGACCAAGGGCCATCTCGGCCAATCCGCGCTGCTGGCCGAGGTCTTCAACCGCGAAGACGGCGACGCACCGCATGTCGATCTGTTGGCTGAGAAACGCAACGGCGACTTCATCCGCGCCAACCGCGAGATGATCAAGGCCTGCACCGACCTTTCTGACGGCGGCCTCGCGCTCGCCGCCTTCGAGATGGCAGAAGCCGCAGGTGTTGGCGTTCAGATCGACACCGGCGACACCGCCACACTCTTCGGCGAAGATCAGGCACGCTATCTCATCGCCTGCAATTTCGATCAGGCCGAGGCGCTGATGATCGAAGCGGGCAAGGCTGGCGTCCACATCGAGACCGTGGGCAAATTCACTGGCGATACCGTGAAATTCGGCGGATCAGACGCGCCGCTTTCGGAAATGACCGAGCTGTTCCGCACCAGCTTTGCCGAAAAGGCCACCTGACCCGCACACCCGGCACTCCGTATTTCAAGAGAGCGAGAAGCCCAACCTCTCGCTCTTTTCGGTCCGACCTCCGCACTTGCGAATGACCTCAAGGCAGTCCAGAAACCCGTCATGGCCCGTATTCCCGACATGACCTCCGATTGCGCAAGCTGTGCTGCCCTATGCTGCATCGCTCTGGCGTTC
Source organism: Maritimibacter sp. (assembly GCA_003520545.1). Taxonomy (GTDB): domain Bacteria; phylum Pseudomonadota; class Alphaproteobacteria; order Rhodobacterales; family Rhodobacteraceae; genus Maritimibacter. Next base: position 1,305 of record DOUP01000004.1, read on the forward strand.
GACGAAGGCGAAGACTTCGCCATCGACAAACCGGCGGGGCTTCCCTGCCCCAATCTCGACCCGCAGCTGGGTTGTTCGCTTTATAACCGCCTTGAACAGGAAGGCTTCAAGGGATGTGTCGTTTACGAATGTCGCGGCGCAGGTCAGCGGGTGACCCAGGAGCTGTTCAAGGGCGACACGTGGCGCAATTCGCCCGAGATCACCCAGTCGATGATGGAAGCCTTCGCGACCATGCGGCGCGTGCACGATGGGATCGAGCTTCTCCTCGCGGCTGAACGGCTCGACCTTCCGGCCTCGCTCGAAGCCGAACGCGAGGATCTGCTGGAACACTTTGCCCCGGAGGACGGCTGGACGCTGGAAGAGCTGGAAGCCTTTCCGCAAACCAGCGCCCCGAAACGCCTCTCCGCCTTCCTCCCACAATTGCGCGATTTCGTCTGATTCCAAGCGCCGGAGAGGTCCACCTGCCCTTGCAGCCGCTCGTTCCCGGCTCTACATCTGGGATAAGTCACAGGGGAGAGACATATTCATGGCCATGGAAGCATCGGAAATCGAAGCCCTCATCCGCGAGGACTTTCCGAACGCACTGATCACGATCACCGACCTGGCCGGCGACGGCAATCACTGGGCGGCGGAAGTGATTGACGAAGGTTTTCGTGGCATGAACCGCGTTCAGCAACAACGTGCCGTCTATGCCGCCCTGAAAGGCAAGATGGATGGACCCAACGGCGATCTGCACGCCTTGGCTCTCACCACCAAAGCCCCCGAATAAAGGACTCCGCCATGAGCGCACAGGACACCATCAAAACCACCGTCACAGCGAACGATGTGGTGCTTTACATGAAGGGCACCAAGGACATGCCGCAATGCGGGTTCTCTTCCCGCGTTGCAGGCGTCTTGAACTTCATGGGCGTGGACTTCACCGATGTGAACGTACTCGCAGATGAAGAAATCCGCCAAGGCATCAAGGATTACTCCGAGTGGCCGACGATCCCGCAGCTTTATGTCAAAGGCGAATTCGTCGGCGGCTGTGACATCATCACCGAGATGACGCTCTCGGGCGAGTTGGACCAGCTGTTCGATCAGAACGGCGTCACCTACGACAAGGCCGCCGCCGACAAGATCCGCGAAGCCAACGGCTGATCTATCGGGACAACACATGAATACGCCCGCTGGTTTGACCGGCGGGCGTTTTTTTTATTCTGAATCAGGACTTTAGCTGACCTTCGTCTCGATCTGATCGGCCAACGCTTCGGCCTGTGCCGCGATCTCGGCCATTGTATCGACCACGGTGTCGGGCACCCCGCCCGCCGCGCGCCGCGCCTCGGCGAGCTCGGCCTCCAGCGCCGCGATTTTCTGCTCGGCGACCTTCAGACTGTCATCGACGCCGGCGGTCTTGTCCGCCAGCATCAGGCCGGACATGAGAAGAAGACGGCTCTCGGTCAGGTGGCGGATTTGGCTCAGCATCGTCTGCGCTTCCGCGTCCAGCATGGCAGCCGCCGATTTCAGGTAATGCTCTTCCCCCTCGGCGCAGGCCACTTCGAATTCGCGGCCTCCGATGGAAATTGTCACTTCAGGCATCCTCAGACTCCTTTCCTTCCGCGGCGTCGATCATCGCGTGAAGCTCGCCAAGCACGGCATCGACCTCGGCCCGGTCCGCTCCATGGGCAACGCGCAGCGCCTCGAGTTCGGCCATCATGGCTTTGTTGACCAGATGCGGCTCGGCGACCCCGTCGGAAATCGCCTGTCTCAGTTCCGAGTTATTGGAGCGAAGCTCGGCGTTGGCACGGGCCAGCCGCGCGACGGTATCCTCCTGCGAGGCAAGCTGTTCCGTGAGCCGCTCGACTTCGACTGTCAGCCGCTCGACCGTCGTGTCCTGCGTTTCCTTGATCGTGCGCACGCGCTCTTCCAACTGGGCGTTGGTGGTGCGCTCTTCTTCCAACTGCGTGCGCAACGCCTCGACTTCGGCACCGTCGGCGGCCTTGGCATCGGCACCCTGGTCGAGGGCTTCCAGCCCGGTCCCGATCCGGTTCAACGCATTGGCGATCCGGGAGTGAAGCTCTGTAATATGGCTCATGCTCGACCCGTCCTCTTTTGGTCCTCAATGGTCCGTACTGGGAGTTTGCCGTCGATCAATCCGATCTGCAACCGCGCCGCGAATCGCGTGAAACGTCTCCCTTGGCCAATCCTAGCCCAAGCGTCCGGTGATTGCCCGCCTTTTGCCCCAACCACTTGGAAGACGCGCTTGATCTTGCGCTTTGGGCTGTTTAACCCCGTGGCAGCGCTCACAGCAGACAAAAGGATCGCCCCCGTGGACATTCCCGCCCTTCGCGAAAAACACCCCGATCACTGGATGCGCGCGGCTGCACTTCGCATGCTCGCCGTCGACGCCGTTCAGACCGCCAACTCGGGCCATCCGGGTATGCCGATGGGCATGGCCGATGTCGCCACGGTGCTTTTCGAAAAACACTTGAAATTCGACCCATCCCGCCCCGACTGGCCGGATCGCGACCGCTTCGTCTTGTCCGCCGGTCATGGCTCCATGTTGCTCTACGGTCTCCTCCATCTCACCGGGTACGAGGATATGACCATCGACCAGATCAAGAACTTCCGTCAGTGGGGCGCGAAGACCGCCGGACACCCGGAATACGGTCACGCGCAGGGGATCGAAACAACCACCGGACCGCTTGGCCAGGGGATCTCGACCGCTGTTGGCATGGCCACCGCAGAAGAAGTGCTCCGCGCCCGGTTCGGCAAGAAGGTGCAGGACCACTACACCTACGTGATCGCGGGCGACGGCTGCCTTATGGAAGGCATCAGCCACGAGGCTATCGGCTTTGCCGGGATGCAGAAACTGTCGAAGCTTATCGTCCTGTGGGATAACAATAATATCTCCATCGACGGTGAGATTTCGATGTCCGACATCACCGACCAGCGCAAGCGCTTCCAGGCGGCTGGCTGGCAGGTCCTGGCCTGTGACGGGCATGATCCGGACGATATCGACAGGGCGCTGACCGAGGCGAAAAGGTCCAAGAAGCCCACGATGATCGACTGCAAGACCCATATCGGGTTCGGCTCCGGCAAACAGGACACCGCCAAGGCGCATGGCTCGCCTCTTGGGGATGAGGAAATCACCAAGCTGCGGGAAACCTATGGCTGGCCGCACCCGGCGTTCACGATCCCGAACGAGATCGCCAGCCAGTGGAAAGCGATCGGCGAGCGTGGCGCGGAGGACCGCAAGGCTTGGGAGGCCCGCGTCGCGGAGCTGTCCGAACAGCGCCAGAAAGAGCTGAACCGCGTGTTCAACCTTGAGCCACCGAAGAAGCTTTCGGCCCGGATCAAGGCACTCAAGAAGCAAATTTCCGAGGAAAAACCGAAGGTTGCGACCCGGAAAGCCTCCGAGATGGTGCTCGAAGTCGTGAACCCGATCATGCCCGAAA
>DOUP01000029.1 GCA_003520545.1 Maritimibacter sp.
CGCGCCTCCGGGCCCCGACAAGGGACCGCGTCCTTCCGACAGGTTGAGGCGGATCGCGCTGGCGATGCCGCGTGGGCTGACCCCGAAGTGGCGGTAGAACCGTTTGTCCTCGGTCGCGATGAAGGCGTTCTTCAGGTGCGGCGAGATCAGGTCCGATGTCACAAGCCCGCCGAACTGGTCCCCGCGCCATGCGAAAGAATTGCCGTAACGGTCCAGCATCGTCACCGAACCTTCGGCCCGTCCGTCGACCAACTGGGTCATCGGCGGAATGTCGCGCGAGGCCATATAGACCGCGGCACCAAGCCCGATGCCTGCGATCAGTGCAACGGCGACGCCGAGACGAAAGACCAGGCGAAAGACGAATCCGACGAGGCGCAAGGGGAGGGCAAGGATCAGGGGCAGGGTGCTCTTCTTCTTTCCTCGGGTTGCACGTTTCTTGGTCCGGCGCGGCTTTTGCGTCGGTTTTTTCTTTGTTTTTTGGGGCTTTGAATACCGTTTGTCCGCCACCAAAGGGGGACGTCGTTTGCCGTTCTGTGCCATTGATCCGTTAACCGACCTGCTCTTTTCCGGGCAGATTAGCGACTCGGGCACCGATTTACGAGTAGCAAGGCGGCTTTGCGCGCAAGGTGATGTAAAGCGACCGCACAAAGATTAGGCAGTGGCTAATTATTGTGCACAAAAATTCGACATAGGCCTTCAAACCGGGCGCCGGCCCGCCGGGCTTCCTTGTTGCACCGGCTGCCAACGCGCTTGGTTGCGGTGTGATTTCGCGCAGGGCTGACCTGCATCAATATAAGGGGAATGACGTGAAACTGATCATTGCAGCGATCAAGCCGTTCAAGCTCGAGGAGGTCCGCGAGGCGCTGACCACCATCGGCGTGCGCGGCATGATGGTGACGGAAATCAAAGGCTTCGGCTCTCAGTCCGGCCACACTGAAATCTATCGTGGTGCCGAATACGCCGTGAACTTCGTGCCGAAAGTGAAGCTGGAGATCGTCGTCGACGAGGCGCTGGCCGAGCAAGTGGTCGAAACCATCGCCAAGACGGCCCAGACCGGCAAGATCGGTGACGGCAAGATCTTCACCATGGACGTTTCGGGCGCGCTTCGCGTGCGGACCGGCGAAACCGACGGGGACGCGCTTTAAGCGTCTGGAACAAGGGGAAAAATCTGACATGCAACTTAAGAAACTTCTTCCTTACGTAGCTGCCGCGGCCCTCGTGCCCGCGATGGGCTTCGCACAGGACGCTGCTGCTCCGACGGGTGAAGCCGCCGAGCACACGAAATACATTCTGACCACCCTCCTTTTCCTGGTGGGCGGTTTCCTTGTGTTCTGGATGGCTGCCGGTTTTGCCATGCTCGAAGCTGGCCTCGTGCGCTCCAAGAACGTGACCATGCAGCTGACCAAGAACGTGGCGCTCTTCTCGATTGCCGCGATCATGTATTGGCTCGTGGGCTTCGGCATCATGTATCCGGCCGAATGGCTCGTCGAAGGCTGGCTTGGTCCGTTTTTCGCCGTGACCTCGCTTGAGCCTGTTGGCGTTGACGCAGCGAATACGGCGATTGACTACGCCTCGGCTGGTTCCGACTTCTTCTTCCAGCTGATGTTCTGTGCCACAACGGCCTCCATCGTTTCCGGGACCCTCGCCGAACGCATCAAGCTCTGGCCCTTCCTGATCTTCGTGATCGTGCTGACCGGTTTCATCTACCCGATCGAAGCATCCTGGCAGTGGGGCGGCGGCTGGCTGTCTGAAGCTGGCTTCTCCGACTTCGCCGGTTCCACGCTGGTGCACGCTGCGGGTGGCTTTGCCGCTCTCGCCGGTGCCATCGTTCTCGGCCCGCGTCTTGGCAAGTACAAGGACGGAAAAGTGGTGGCCTTCCCGGGTTCGAACCTCGCCCTCGCTACGCTGGGGACGTTCATCCTGTGGCTCGGCTGGTTCGGCTTCAACGGTGGTTCGCAGCTCGCTATGGGCACTGTGGGTGACGTTGCCGACGTGTCGCGTATCTTCGCCAACACCAACATGGCGGCCGCCGCCGGTGCTATCGCCGCCCTCATCCTGACGCAGATCCTCTACAAGAAGGTCGACCTCACCATGGTGCTTAACGGTGCTTTGGCTGGCCTCGTGTCGATCACTGCAGAACCGCTCGCTCCGAGCCTGTTCCAGTCGCTGATCATCGGTGGCATCGGCGGTCTCATCGTGGTCTTCACGGTTCCGCTGCTCGACAAGATGAAAATCGACGACGTGGTCGGCGCCATCCCGGTGCACCTGATCGCCGGCTTCTGGGGCACGTTCATCGTGGCTTGGACCAACGACGCCGCTTCGTTCGGCACGCAGATCCTGGGCTTCGTCGCCATCGGTCTCTTCGTGTTCATCGTTTCGATCGTGGTCTGGTTCATCCTGAAAGCGACCATCGGTATCCGCGTCCCGGAAGAGGACGAAGTGATGGGTCTCGATAAAGCCGAGCTGGGCATGGAAGCCTACCCCGAGTTCGCGACCTAAGCCGAACCGTCAACGGTTTGACACAGGCCCGGGCAGGACACTGCCCGGGCCTTTTCTGGTCGCGCTCGGGGATCATGAGCGGCGTGTCCCATGGGCCGCGACAATCCCACTTCCGCCATACTGACCGCGCCCCTGACGAGCGCGTCTGATCCCTTCTTCGTTTTCCAAATACTTCAGGGGGATTGGGGGACTGGTCCCCCAACCAGAAACGCCGCGCCCATTGGGCGCGGCGTTGGTCGTGGCGCGTCAGCGCCGCGAAACTTCTTTGGTGTCAGACGCCCGCGTCGACGATCGCATCGGCCAGAAGATCGACGCTGTTCACGTTGAGACCCGCGATGTTCATCCGGGAGTCGCCGACCATGTAGATCGCGTGCTTTTCCCGCATGTGCGCGACCTGCTCCGGCGTTGCGCCCAGGCGCGAGAACATGCCGCGGTGCTCGACAATGAAATCGAAGTTGTCCGAATTTGTGCGTTGGCGCAGCGCATCGGCCAATTGTTGGCGCAGACCCAGCATGCCGGTCCGCACGTCCTCCAGTTCGGTCTCCCATTCCTTGCGCAGCTCCGGATCGTCGAGGATCATCTGCACCACCCGCGCGCCATGGTCCGGCGGGAAAGAGAAGTTCTGGCGGTTGAGGTGGGTGAGGTTGCCTTGGGCGACCTTTTTCGTGGCCGGGTCCTGGCTTACCGCCATCAAGAGCCCCGTGCGTTCGCGGTAAACTCCGAAGTTCTTGGAGCACGAGGCGGCAATCAACGTCTCCGGTACGGTCGAGGCGATCAAGCGAACGCCTTTCGCATCAGCGTCCAGCCCGTCGCCGAAACCCTGGTAGGCAATGTCGACCAAAGGAATAGCGCCTTTCCTGACGACCAGGTCGGCCACGTCTTTCCATTGATCGACGGTCAGGTTCGCACCGGTCGGGTTGTGACAACAGCCGTGAAGGAGCACCACATCACCCGCTTGCACACCCTCCAGATCAGCCATCATGCCGCCGAAATCCACGGCACGGGTGTCGTTGTCGAAATAGCGGTACTCGGCTATGGCCATCTTCAGGTGCTGGATGATCGACGGGTGGTTCGGCCAGGTCGGCGCCGAAAGCCAGATCGTGGCATCCGGGTTCGCCATTTTCACCAGTTCGATCGCCTGGTGGATCGCCCCGGTGCCGCCCGGTTGCGCCGCGCCTGCAAGTTGATCTTCGGAGACCGCATCCCCCAGCACGAGGTTCGAGAGCGCAGACACGAAAGCCGGATCGCCGCCGAGCTGGGTGTAGCTCTTGGTGGTCTCGGATTCCCAGAGGGTCTTCTCGGCGGATTTGACCGCGCGCATCACCGGGGTATTCCCGGTCGGGTCCTTGTAGACGCCGACACCGAGGTCGACCTTGTTGTCGCGCGGATCGGCGCGGTACTCGTTCATGAGTGCCATGATCTTGTCTTGCGGCTGTTCATTCAGATGTTCGAACATCTCAGTCTCCGTTTCGGGCGCAGGCCCGGTTGGTCAAGCGTCGCCCGTTGCGACCTTGAGATCATTATACATACCCCATTCGGCCCATGATCCGTCATAAACGGCATGGCGCGGGTTGCCGAGCAGTTCGAGTGCGAGGTCAAGCACGNNCCCCCGCCCGCCTCGAAAGCAGCCCTCAACCCGGCTTCATCCTTCATGGTTCCGTCGTCGTTCAAAAGTCCGCGGAAGCAGACGCTCTTCGAGTTCGGGATATGCCCGGAACGAAGTCCCGGGCGCGGCTCCTCTGCCTCGCCCCGGAAGCGGTCTTTCGACCGGGCGTCCACGATCTGCCAATCGCCAAGTTTCGCGGCTGCGGCGACCTGGGTCACATCCTTGGTCAGATCGGCCTGACGGCTCACCGTCATGTGGCGGTCGCGGATCACCGGGGCCATGTCGTCGACCGGGCGCCCCTCGGCCTGCCATTTCGGCAAACCGCCGTCGAGCACGGCGATATCGGTTTTGCCCATCAGGCGGAACGTCCACCACACACGCGGTGCCGAGACAACGCCCATCGTGTCATAGACCACCACCTGGTGCCCGTCGCCGATGCCCATGGCGCGCATCCGCGACATGAACTTCTCGACCGGCGGCGCCATATGCGGGAGGTCTGAGCGGTGATCGGAAATTTCGTCGATGTCGAAGAACCGTGCGCCGGGTATATGGGTCTCTTCATACTCGGCCTTCGCATCCCGGTTCTGATCCGGCATGTGCCAGGAGGCGTCCAGAATCCGAAGATCCGGGTCGTTCAGGTGGTCGGCCAGCCAGTCGGTCGAGACCAGCGTTTTCGGGTCGTCATATGCCATTGCCATCCCTCGTCTGGGTCGCGTCTTGCCTACCGCCGGGGGCACAAAGTGGCAAGGGGGACGGCGCAACGGCACTTTGCCTGGAGGTCAAATCAATACTTGAAAGACCAGTCCCGCGATGATTGCCCCGCTCACACCCAACCCGAGATAAAGCGCGAAGACGCGCGGTTTCACCAAGGCCCAGACGGCGGCCATGGCGGGCACAGAACTCACCGCGCCTGCGACCATGAAGGCCAGGGCCGCGCCCGCGCTCATGCCCTGTTCCATGAGACCTGCCAACAGGGGCGGCGCGACGTAGGAATTGAGGTAGGCAGGCATGCCGACGAATGCGGAAATGGCGATCGGCACGACACCTTCTCCGCCGACGAGCCCGGCGACCAGATTGGCCGGCACGTATTCGATCAACAGTGCTTCCAGAACATAAGCCAGGACCAACCATTTCACGAGGAAAACAAGGTTCTCCAACGCTTCCTCTCGGAAAGTGTCCCGCCGCGCGGGCGTGTCCCAGATGGTCCAGTGCGGACGGCCCGACGCGGGATTCGGAGCGCAGCAAGAGCCGCATTTCGGCTTGGCGCGTGGACGCGCGATGTCTTTCAGCCGACCGGCGCGCAGAAGCCCGAGTGTCACGTAACCCCCGAAGAGGCCCAAAGCGACCGCGGACACGGCCTTGGCGATGGCAAAGGGCCAGCCGAGTGCGGCGGCGGTGATAAGAAGCGTGGGCGGGTCGATCAGCGGCGAGGCGAGCCAGAAGGCCATGATTGCCGACAGTGGTGCGCCAAGCGCGATCAGACCGGCAACGAACGGGATCACCTGACAGGAGCAAAACGGCGCAAGCCCCCCAATCGCGGCGGCAAGCAGAACCGCCATGACCTCGCGCCCTTCAAAGGCGCGCCCGATGAGCGTTTCGGCACCGGACGCCTTGAGGTAGCCGATCAGGAGCACGGCGACGAGAATGAACGGTAGCGTTTTCAGGAACGCTTGGCTGGCGATGGACGAGACCTGTTCCAGGTTGCCCGGGTCGAGCAAGGCAACGCCCGCGATCAGTACGACGGACAGGGTCCAGGGCGACTTCAGCCGCTTGGTCAGTTCGATGAAACCCGTCGGGCGGGGGGCGGTGCTATCGCTCATGCTGCTTCTCCGTCTTTGGGCTCGCACACATCGGCACAGCATTCTTCGAGGATATAGGCAGCCAAGGCGCGCAGTTGGTCATAGGCCGCGCGATTGATCGTCTCGCGCCCCCGTTTTTCCTGGGTGACAAGCCCGCCCGCGACGAGCGCCTTGAGGTGATGGGCAAGCGTCGTGGGCGCCATGCCGGTCCGTTCTTCGATCGCGGATTTGTTCAGACCCGCCTCGCCCGCGCGGACGAGGGTTTTCAAGACGGAGAGGCGGGCTTCGGACCCGATTGCGGAAAAACCGGTGGCGGCGATGGCAGGGGTCATGGCGGCTCCCAACAAACTACATAACTAGTTTTATAGTTTATTTGGCGTGGTGGTGCAAGTCTTAGGTTTTCGCGGCCCGAACCGCGCGCTCCAATCCGTCCATGAACCGCGACTTGTCCGCTTTGGAAAACGCTTTGCCGCCCCCTTGGCGGAAGGGGTCGGAGGCGCGCAGATCATACATGAGGTCACGGGTGGCCAATGCCTGGCCGATATTGCGCTCGGTCAGCGCCTCGCCGTCATGCTTGATGACGCGAGCGCCCGCTTCGACGCATTTTGCAGCCAGGGGAATGTCAACGGTCACCACGACATCTCCCGGCCCTGCTCGTTCCGCTATCCACATGTCCGCCACATCCGGCCCGTCCGGCACGTAGACCACTTCGACCAGTGGATTGGGCGAGGGGCGAAGGCCGCCGTTACAGACGAGCTTCATTTCGACCTTGTGCCGGGTCGCCACCGTTTCGGCCTCGGCTTTCACCGGGCAGGCATCGGCATCGACGTAGATCACGCGTAGAGTGCCTCGGCGTGGAAAGCGACGTGCTCTTCCATGAAAGATGAGACGAAGAAATAGCTGTGGTCGTAGCCCGGTTGCAGGCGGATCACGGACTGTTGCCGTGCTTGGCCCACAGCCTGCATTAGCGTTTCCGGCATCAGGAGGTCCACGAATTGATCCTTGGTGCCGGTATCGACCAGCATCGGCCCGTCGAACCCGCGTTCGCGCATCAGGAGCACGGCGTCATGGGCCTCCCAGGCGTCCTGATCGTCGCCAAGGTAGGCGTTGAGTTGCTTTTGCCCCCAGTCCGACGCGGTCGGATGGCAGATCGGTGAGAAGGCGGAAACGCTGCGAAACCGCTCGGGCAAGGTCATCGCGATGGTCAGCGCGCCGTGCCCGCCCATCGAGTGGCCGGTGATAGATTGTCGTTCGGGATCGAGTGAGAAGTCATTGAAAAGAAGTTCCGGCAGATCCTCGGTCACGTAGTCCCACATCCGAAAATGCGGGGCCCAAGGCGCTTGGGTCGCGTTGACGTAAAACCCGGCACCCTGGCCCAGGTCATAGGCGTCATCGTTGGCCACGCCCGGACCTCGTGGCGAGGTGTCCGGGAATACGAGCGCGATTCCTTGTTCGGCCGCCCAGGTCTGCGCGCCCGCCTTGGTCATCGCGTTTTCATGGGTGCAGGTCAGGCCGGAGAGATACCAGATCACTGGTACGGGGCCCATTTGGGCTTCTTAGGGCAGGAACAGGCCAAAGGTCATCTCACAGCGGGTGCTGTGGGAATTGTGACTGTACACGCCTTGGGTACCGCCAAAGGCGCGATTTTCTGAGATGATTTCCATGGGGTTGGCCTCCTGCCAAAAGGGTCACGGACCACGATGTCAGAGTTGGGAGACCCATGCAATCACAACGCTGACGGTGGCGATGGAGATCACGGTGGAGAACAGGATGGCAGCAGAAGCACGATGGGGCGCAACGCCGTAGTGTTGCGCCAGCATGTAGACGTTTCCGGCCACGGGGAGCGCGGCAGCGGCGATCACAACGGAGGCGGAATAGGGGTCAATTGGCAGCAGCCACAACACGGCGATGGCGACGCACAGCGGGTGCAGGATCAGCTTGGCAAACGTGAGCCAGAGCGCCACTTCGGCGCGTTCGGCGGATTTGCCCGCAAGGGAGGCGCCGATGGCAAAGAGCGCGCCGGGGGTGGCCGCGCCGCCAAGAATGGCGAGGGCGACGGAAGTGCTCAGAGCGCGGAGGGAGGGAGTCATGGGGTGTCCTTCTGTCATCAGATGCGCCGTGCGGCGCGGTTGCGGTGCGTGGCGCGGGGAGGAGATGCGCCGGGTTGATGAGGAAGGTTTAGGACAGGTGTGGGGGAGAATATTGACAGCAGGTGCCAAAGACTTGACCACATGTGCCATCGGCCAAAAGGCTGTTCACAAACATGTTAACGGTCTATAAGCGCTGTTAGCGAACAGGACATTTTAGGCAGCGGATTACAGACGTGGGCGCAGTTTCAGCGATTTATGCGCGTAAGCAGATTGAACATGCGGTGGCTTTGCCCAACAAGGCGCCGCTGTATGAGATGGTTGGGCTGACACCGGAGACGGCGCAGGATCCTGCGGTGATGGTGCCTATCGCGGATTATCTGGAGTTGATGGAAACGGTGGCGGCCAGCGAATGGCCGGACGTGCAGTTTCACATGAAAACCAGCGCCAGCATGCGCTGTGACGAATTTGGTCTGTTTGGGCTGGCGTTTAAGACCGCGCCGACCATCCAGCAAGGCTTGCAGCGAGTCTGTCAGTATATTCGCCTTCACAATCAGGTGTCGGAGTTCACAGCGGAGCAGCAGGGCGGTCGCTATATGTGGGCGATGAAGGGGCCGGACCCGGTGCGGCTTGGGCTGGCTTTGTCCCATGAGGCGGCGCTTGCCACCACATTGACGTTATGTCGTGAAGCAACCGGGCGGGATATTTATCCGCAGCATGTGCAGTTTCGGCACACGCGGGATGGCTTGATTGGGCCGCTGGTGGCGCATTTTGGCCAGACGCCGGAGTTTGGGGCTGAGAGTGACGCGATGTTTTTCTGCGTTGACCAGCTGGCCGAGCCCAGTGTGGTCGGGGATGTGGCGATCTGGGAGTATATGACCAAGCAGCTGGATCAGGCGATGAAAGAGGTGGTGGCGCAGGAGCAACCGCTGGAGGCGCAGGTGATTTCTGAGGTGGCCAAGCTGTTGAGTGGCGGGGTGCCGCAGTTGTCGGACGTGTCTGCGATCATGGGCGGGGGGGAGCGTACCTTGCAGCGGCGCCTGTCGGAGCGGGGGAAAACCTTTCAGGCTTTGGTGGATGAAGCGCGCCAGAAATTGGCGCATCAGCTGGTGAGCGGGTCACCGTATTCGCTGGTTGAGATTGCGTTTTTGACCGGATTTTCTGAGCAAAGTGCGTTTTCTCGGGCGTTTAAGCGCTGGTCCGGGCAATCGCCGCGTGCCTTCCGTAAGGCGGCGCAGGGCGATGTGCTGGGGCTGCCACAGACCTGAGCTACGCCGGGGCGGGCGGTGGCAGGGTGATGCCGCAGTCATAGCTTTGTTGGAGCAGTGCCTTGCGGCGGGCCTCTGAGGCCGGGG
>DOUP01000110.1 GCA_003520545.1 Maritimibacter sp.
CTGATCCCCGAACCCTTCTCAGAAAACCTCGTCACCGCGCAACTGGGGGTGATCTGGTTCCAGGTCCACTTGAAGGGACGCCCCACGCACGTTGCCTATGCCGGGAGCGGTTCCAACGCCATCGAGGCGGCTGTCCCGCTGATCCAGGCTCTGCACGAGATGGAGCACCGCTGGAACGACGAAGGGCGGCGCCCGCCAGACTACGCCCAAATGGAGCACGCGCTGAACCTCAATGTCGGGAAGATCCAAGGCGGAGACTGGACAAGCTCGGTGCCGGCCTGGTGCGTGTTCGATGTCCGTATGGGCCTATTCCCCGGCCAGTCGCTCAAGGCGGCGAAAATCGAAATCGAGCAGGTGATCCTCGATGCCGCCCGCGAAAATGAGTTCTTGCAAAACTCACTGCCCGAGATCGTCTAAATCGGGTTTGAGGCCGAGGGTTATGCTCTGTCACAAGACAGTTCGAAAAAAGCCGCCTTGGCCATCGACACGCTTGATCAGGCGCATCGAACGGCCACGGGTGAGGAATTGGCCCGCCAAGCAATTACCGCCACCACGGATGCCCGCTTCTTCGGGCTTTACGCGGATACACCGGCGTTGGTCTATGGGCCACGGGCGGAAGCAATCCATGGCTTCAACGAACGTGTCGAGCTTGAAAGCATGCGTCGTATCACCAAGGCGACAGCGCTATTTATTGCGGATTGGTGCGGCGTCGAACCCCGGAACGGAGCGACAGAAAGGGTGGCGGCGTCATCGTAGCGAACATCCTCATGCCAAGTTTCAGAGCTGCCCGCGGGACCTTCGGGTTCAGCCAACGCGCCGCGCACGAAAGGTCCGTGTGTGAAGCCGGCTGGCTATCGCAGTGGCACGTCCCGGAAAGGTATTTGCTGCGTGCTGATCTGCGCCAGCGGAGGACACGAGGCGAACGGAATCCAGAGAACATGTGAGGGACAAGAATGCGCACGCTTTCACCGCCACAGGTCGCACGGCTGACCGAGTTGCGCCATGCGCTCCATCGTCGTCCTGAAATCTCCGGCGAAGAGCGGATGACCGCTGCACGCATCGCCGCTGAGCTTGAGGATCTGGGAGCGGACCGTATCTGGCGGGATCTGGGTGGTTACGGAGTCGCTGCGGAATTCAGCGGCACCGAACCGGGGCCGACAGTCCTCCTGCGCTGTGAACTCGATGGGTTGCCGATCCGTGAGATCTCTGATCTGGCTTATCGGTCCGAAGTCGACGGAAAAGGGCACCTGTGTGGCCATGACGGGCACATGGTCTCGATGCTGGGAGTCGGATTGTGCCTCTCCGTTCGACCTAGATCCGGGCGGGTCATCCTACTGTTTCAACCCGCCGAAGAGACCGGGGTTGGCGCAAGAGCCGTCATCGAAGATCCGCGATGGCCAGAGCTTCGACCGGATTTCGCTTTCGCCTATCACAATCTGCCCGGTCGACCTCTTGGCGAAATTGGGCTCAAACCGGGGCATGGGAATTGCGCGTCGCGCGGCTTGCAGGTGGTTCTTGAAGGCAAGAGCTCCCATGCGGCAGTGCCGGAAGACGGGGTGTCCCCGGCGGTCGCGATGGCCGCCCTCATGACCGAGCTGCCGGCACTTAGCCAAGGTGGGATCGGTGATGAAGATTTCGCCCTCGCGACCTTGACCCATGTGAAGCTGGGAGAGCCGACCTTCGGTATCTCACCTGCCGACGGCGAGCTGCGTGTTACATTGCGGTCCCTGACCAACGAACGGATGGACAGGCTCGTCGCGGCTGCACAGACCAGCATCGAACACCACTCGGCCGGGCTGAAGGTCGAGACACATTGGCACGATGTTTTTCGATCCATCGTGAATGATCGGGAGGCAACGGACATCGCGCGCAATGCCGCAGGCTCGCTCGGGCAAGACATCCGCGAAATGGCGCAGCCCCTGAGATGGTCCGAGGACTTCGGGCGGTTTGGCGACGACGGGGCCAAGGCGGCCTTGCTTTATATCGGTGCGGGAGAAGACCACCCCCAACTCCACAACCCCGATTACGATTTCCCGGATGCGCTTTTTCCCATCGCGACCGAGGTGTTTTGCAGGATCGTGGATGATCTTCTTGGCCAGCATCCGTCCTGACCATGTCGTCGTCTGCCCTCCCATCATGGTGCAAAATCCACCTCGATCGGATTTCGAGCAACCTCGCGCGTGCGCTCGACCTCCTTCCCAGCGGCAGCGCTTTCTGCGCTGTCCTGAAGGCAGATGCATATGGTCATGGGATCGACCGGGTCGTGCCTCTGGTGCGCGAACAGAACGTGAGCACCGTGGGGATCACCTCCAATCATGAAGCTTACGCTGTCCGAAAGGCTGGATTCGAAGGACGCGTCATCCGGCTTCGGGCCGCGACGCAGGACGAAGTGGAAGGCGCGCTAGAGAGCTGCGTGGAGGAACAGGTGGCCTGTCGCGATACCGCCCGACATATGCGGGCGCTTCTCGACACGGGCCGGTTGAAAGCCCCCGTTCACCTATCTCTCAATGCAGGCGGCATGGCGCGAGATGGCTTGGAGCTAGGGTCGGACGTCGGGAAGGACACAAGCCGAGCGGTTCTGGCGTCCTTGGGGCAGAATGTCCGCGGTATATGCTCGCACTACCCTTCGAATGAACCCACTGACTTGCAGCGCAACGCCGCCTTATTCCAAGAGCAGGTGGATTGGGTTCTCAAGAACAGCGACCTGTCACGATCGGATGTCCTCGTTCATGCGGGCAGTTCTCTCACGCTGGTTTCCGAAACGAAGGTCGAGACCGACATGTATCGCTGCGGTGCAATTCTCTACGGTATTCTCAAACCGGAATGGGGCTTTGTCCCGACGATGGATCTCGAAGCGCGCGTGGTCAGTTTGCAGGATTACCCATCAGGCGCGAGCGTTGGGTATGATTGCGAAACGCAGCTCACACGCGGAAGCCGGTTGGCATGCGTCTCCATAGGGTATCAGAACGGGTTCAGAAGATACGCCGTGGGACGGAGCCAGGTTGCGATCCGTGATCGTCTGGTGCCGGTTGTCGGTAAGGTTTCCATGAATGCCATCATCGCCGACGTCACCGATAGCCCGGATGTGCAGGTCGGCGATACGGTTGGCGTTTTTGGCGGCGGCAATGTCGCCTCGATCACCCCGGCCACCGCCGAACGCCAGTTTGCGACGATCATGGCGGACTTGTGTACCGACTGGGGGATGCGAAATCCCCGCGTATACACCTAGCTGGGTCTTGCAATAGGACCTTGCTTGAGGCGGGGCGGACGCTGGCTGGCGATCGGATGAGGCCAAGCCCGTTGGCCGCCGACACCATGAACCGTATGACGCTGGACCTTGGAGGCAACGACGCCGGAACTGTGCTGCCGGATGTGGACGCCAAAGAGATTGTCGAGAGCCTCTTCTGGGTCGCTTTCATCAACAACGGGCAATCCCTGTGTCTTGTCAGGCCAAGGCATGTTCGTGGGTCGGTTTCCTCGGTCTCGGAAGAGGACAAGGTGGTCCGGCATCGAGCAATACCATCTGAATGGGCGGGAGTGCTTTTGCGCCGTTCTTTCTTCTCGGTTCGCAACGAGTCACCCGGCGAATCTCGCCTCAAAGCAGTGATAAGTGAGCTTTTGTTCACCTAAAGGCCTGCCGTCGCGCGGGAAATTGCCACTTTTCGAGCCGACGTATCCTATTGAATTTGGGGAGAGACCAACGGGAGCCAAGTCCCGATTCGGCATGATTTTGCCAAGCCGCAGGCCACCGGTGGAACCTCTGCAAAATTCTGCCATAAAGTTATCTTACCATAACACTCGTCCAGTAGGTAATACAGGCAAGACACATGAAATCGAAGCTTCTTGGCGTCGCCCTCATGGCGAGTGCCCTCACTATACCTAAGCTCCATGGCGCGATCGCGGACACCAAACCCAACCCCAGATCGCCGGCCTCCGTCGTCCTCGCGAAAATGCCCAACCAGCGGCAAGAGCATCGCTTTGAGGTGTTCTTGACCGGCTACAGTTTTTGGGACAACACCCCGCCGGGGTCTGCCGCAATCTCGAAACCGGTCATCCACAATCGCGCGGGTGGCGACGGGACGTATCGTAACCCGATCACCATCGCGGTCGGGCATGTCATCGAAGGCCGTCGACAGACGCTCGACTTCGAACCCGGTACGCGCTTCTACATCGAACGGCTTCGCAAATATGCGATCGTCGAAGATGTGTGCGGCGATGGTCACCGGCCCCAGGATGGGCCGTGCCACACCGGGTACAAAGGCCGTCCGTGGCTCGACATCTACATCGGTGGCGCCAAGGTCAATTCCGCGGTTACCAACCAATGCGCCCGCACGATCACGGCCGTTCAGAACGTGATCATCAACCCGCGGCGCGACTACCCCGTTCATAGCGGTCCTATCGTGGATAGCGGCTGCAACGTGTTCCGGGGCTGACCGAAAACCGATCTGGTCCAAACCGTGGACCGGCGAGGTGCTGTCACCGTTCGTTCGGCCCAACCAACAGGGCCGAGGTCCTGCGGACCTTGTCCCATGCCTGGATGCGACCCGACAAGGCCCGGCCAAATGCGCGGATGGTGCTGATGTATAGCAGCTGGCGGTAAAAAAAGCGCTGTATCAACAAGAGCCAGATCAGCGATTTGCGCTCCTTCGGTTCCATGTGGAATGCCAGGGCGGCCAACAGGAAATCAAGCATGGGCAGCCCCATGTAAGCCGCGAGGATTGGCCAGTTTATCATCGTTGCGTAAGGGGACACGTATCCATACAAAAACGAGGCAAGAACTCCACCGACGGCCAAAATGAAAACGAGGTCAACGATGGGCGCGAGCAACGGCATTAGCACCCCGAAAATCAAGAGATCGGGCAATGAAAACAGGCCAACGCCACGCCGTTCGATCACCGCCCTGCGGTGTTTCCAGGCGACCTGCATCATGCTGAGGCTCCAGCGCAGACGCTGTTTGAGCAACTGGTGAATGGTCTCCGGCGCTTCGGTAATCGCGATCGCGTCGGGTTCGAAAACGACTCTATATCCTGCGCGGTGGACGGCCACGGTCAGGTCCGCGTCTTCGGCAAGCGTATTTTTTGGGTAGAGACCGGCCTTGATAATGGCCTCACGACGCCACGCGCCGATCGCACCGGGCACGACGAGTATGCCGTTGACCAATTCCGCAGCCCGCCGGTCCAGGTTTTGCGCAACGATATACTCGAAGGCCTGGAAGCGCGTGAGGAGGTTCTTGCGGTTTCCGACTTTCACGTTCCCCGCAACCGCGCCGATCTTGGGGTCGGTAAAATGGCGCGCCATCCGTCTCAGGGCGCGTGGATGAAGCAGCGTATCGGCGTCGACCGTGACAACTAGATCGGCATCGGATTGCGCCAGCGCATGGTTCAGCGCCGTTGACTTGCCCCCGTTCTCTTTCGCCAGAATTTTGACCTTTGGGTTGTCGGCAAAGTGTTCGCGCAACACGCTCAAGGTCTCGTCGCTCGATCCGTCGTCGATGGCGGTGACCCGGAATGCGGGATAGTCGCTTTCAAGGATCGAACTGACCGTCGCAGCAACGACGGTTTGTTCGTTGTAGGCCGGAACCAACACCTCGACGGTCAGATACGCGCCATTCCGGATCGCTTCATGCGGTCTTCGGACCTGGGACATGATCAGCATCGCCAAGGACCGGAGTAGGCCGATGCCGATGACCAGCCAGAACACGACCCTCAGGACCAGCGTCAGTCCGTCCAGGAGAAAGAACGTCAATTGATCCTGCCAGGTTGGTTCGCCCGTCACCGGTGGCATGAGGGCTTCGCGATCTGCACCGAGCATCTCGGGGAGCCCGACAAACCGGAAGCCCTGGCTTCGAAGCGCCACAATGAGGTCCGGCAAAGCCGCGACGACATTCTCACGGTCGCCCCCACCATCATGCAGCACGAGCACGCCACCGCTTGTGCGCAGGGCCTCCCGCATCACGAAGTCGACGATTAGGTCGGCGTCGAGGCCCGTCCAATCCGGGGGAACGATGTTCCCGAGGACAAGAACGTAGCCCAACTGCGTCAGGTCCTTGATCGGTGGGACCTCATCACTGGACATCGGCCCATCTCCGCGCGCGTACGGCAGGCGCAGGACCGTTGTCGAACGATCTACTGAAATCTCGAGACTCTTTTGCGTCAACGCCGCTTCAAGGCAGACCCGTGTGGTCGAGCACTGATCAAGCCGAGGGTGATAATAGGAGTGCGACCCGACAGCATGACCGTCGTCAACCATTTGCTGGACGGTCTTCGCGTTGGCCGACACCTTGCTCCCGATCAGAAAGAACGCGGCAGGCACCTCTTCTTCCCGCAGGATATCGAGCAGCAGGGGGGTGTAGACCGGGTCCGGCCCGTCGTCGAAGGTCAGCGCAATTGTGAGGGGCGGCATGTCGCCCCACCGCAGGATGGTATGGGGGCTTGGAGCCTGGACAATGTCGGTCGAGACCGTCTTCTGCTCCCACACGAACGTTCGGAGCCCCAGAATTGGCTCGTCTTTGTACTCGAGAAACGGTCCGTCACCCAGGTGGGACACATACCCCGACAGGTCCGGCGTGACCAATTGGGTGCGAAGTCCGGGCGTGTCCGAGATCAACGGCCAGATGCCGGGGTCCTCTCCGCCCACGGGCCAGACCGCGAAATTTCGGACCCCATGCGCCACAGTGGATGAGACGACTGGCCAAGCGGACGTGACATCTTCGAACCAGAGGGCATTGGTCCGCCCGGCATCGTCCAGGAAATTCGCGGTTGCGTGGCCCTGTATCGATATCAAATCGGTTCGCTCGGCGTTGAACGTAATCATCGCATTGGCATGCGCATAAGAGAGCGAGATGGGAAATGAAGAATCGGAGCGCCATTGAAGCGCTTCGGTGTTGATCGAGATGACGAAAATGGCGCGATCATCGCGTTCGGACAGGACGGCGAGAGCCTCTTCGATATATGAAATCGGCATGGGCGGACCGGGGCGCAGGCCAACGGTCGTCAGCCCACTCGGCGCAAGAATGACATTGTCGAAACCGTCGGCTATATCGGACGGCACATCGGCTGCAAACGTAAGCGGCACGATCAAGCAGGTCTCTTTATCCTTCCAGCGGGGGTCTTCGCCCAGGGTTTCGGCGAGCCTCGACGCAAATTTCGTGAGCGCGATTGGACTGAACCGGACATCGAAGCAATATCCATCATGTCCAAACTGCGCCGCTTGCCCCGCCAGATCGCTGGTCATTCGTTTGATGGTCGCGTCGGTGACTTCCTCTGGGTCCTTGTCTTCGGTAATCTGAACGACGGGGATGATCGCCGTGGGTTTTCTCTTACGTTCAAACGCTGCAACGGAATTGAGGTAGTTGTCGCTCGTCAAACCGAAATCAACCAGTTCGGCCCTGGTGATGTCGAGCACATAGATCTGCGGCAGCAGAACGTCGATGTCTGCGGCATGGTTTTCGATGGACAGTGTGCGCCAGTCGGGCCAAGTGGGGAGAAACGCAAAGACGCGCATGTCGTCCCGAGGCAGCTTTTCGACCTCGCTCAGGAAATCCTGGCTGATCCGTTCGGCACAGCTGACGAGCTTTTCAGGTGGTTCGCAGTTCAGTTCCCTGCGAAGGCGACTGATTCTCTGTGCGCTCACCTCCACTGGGCCAGTCTGAAAGACGCTCGGACGAAATGAGCCGCTGTTTATTGTGGGATAGTTCAGCAGCGCGGACAGAACGATCCAGAGGACAGACAGACCGGCAAGAACGGTAACGACCGCCACCACGCCAAAGGCCCGCGCCCGACGATGGGTCGGATCACTGAAGACAGGCCGTTCCGGATTGGACACACGTCCATCCGCCGCCCGTATTGAGGTGGGTTCGATCTTCAATTTCGGTCACGCAAGCTACCGAGATATTAATACCATTGAATATGTGTTCTTGATACAAGAATCGCTTTCTATGTCAGTCGGATGTAAGATCTCCATGCGCTGAGTGGTGAGAAACAGAGATCGGAAAGCCTGCACACGCATGAAGACCCACTCGTTTGCTTTGACACGCCGGGCTTTTCTTCAGACAACGACGTTTTGGTTGGGTTGGGGTGCCGTCACCGGCGGCGCATGGTCGCAGAATGGATCGCGGTCGTCCGTTGCCGTCATCTTGTCGAATCTGGGCCGCACGCTTTCGGCCGAAGACCTGAATGCGATCCTCGGTCCGCTTTTCGCAAATCTCATCCCCGTGGGACTGGTGCTGCCGGGCGCGAACGAAGACCTTGCGGAGACGATCTTTGCAATGGCGGAAAAACGACCCGGGCTGGTCGAACCACTCATTGAAATTCCGCGCGACGCATTGGACGGCCAAGGGTCATTCGACCCCGCCGTGGAAGCTGCGAACGCCGCCGCGCATTTCAAAGAGGCAGCCCGGCCTTATGGTGGGTTCAAACCGCTTTCCTTGTTCTTGAATGAACCGAACGAGGCCTGGCGGTCGGTGGCAGGGCTGCGTTCCGTGGGAGCAAGGTCCGTGTTCGTGCGAGGCACAACAGGCGACAACGCACGACGACAGACGACAGAAGACAACGTTGAATGGCTTGCGAATGGGGTGGCGCTCGACGCGTCCGAGCCATTTGCGACATGGCGCGACGCGATCCTATCGGCGACCGAAGGCCCGGAGGCAGCCGTGTTCCATGTATCCTTGGGCGACGCAGCCTTGGAGGACGCCGTGGCCCGTCTATCCGGTGTTGCAGCGCTCCTGAAGGATTTGCGAGATCAGGGCCGTTTCAACAGTCTGCTCCCGAAAGAACTGTTCTATCGTGACGATCAGGGACGGTTTGCGCAGTCGGCTTTGCTGCTTCTGGAGCAATCCGCCGCACCCAATGCTGAGCAAGACGCGATGGCAGAGTTCAGCGCCCAGTTGACCGAAGCTGGCTTCGCGTTTGGCGTGGTCCACGCGGCGCCGATCTCTCGCACGGAGCGCGATCGGTTCGATTGCGTTGTCGCAGGTACAGGGGATCAATCCGAACGTGACCGGTTCGTTCTGGTGAAGGATGCGAACGCCGGACCCATCGACGCAACCCTGGCATTGTGGCCGCCGTCGGATGCCGCGCCGGACTTCGGGATGGACGCAACCGGAACATTGAACTTGCCCATTGGCGCCGAGGTCAACGCGGTTGCCACGCGAAATTTGCTGCGCGAGGCCTTTGCGCGGACGGGCGGTGTTTTCTCAGACCAAGTGATCCTGATCCGGGCACAGGCGATTGGGTCCGAGCTTGCAAGGTCCGTAATGCTGGATGCGATCAGGCAGTTGCATGCTTTTGATCTCATAGCCTTCAAGTCGCTGCCCGGCTTCCTCGAAACCCTGTATCCCGGCATCTGGACGGTTGATCGCGCGCACGAGGCACAGGTCTTTCACAGCACGCAGCGGGCATATGACCCTGCACAGTTCTCGTCTTCCCGCGAAACCTTGATGGCTGACGCGGGCTTGGCCTGGGCATATTTCACGCGTGCGGAGAACGCGGCCACAGGCCTTTCCGCCCCCACCCGGTATGTGTCGCCGGGCTATACGACCGTCAATCGAACCATCACGCTTTGGGATGTCGGGAGCACCCTTCAGGCAGTCATCAGTGCGATCGAGCTTGGGTTGGAGGACCGCGACAAAGGGATCAATCGCATCAAGCGGATTGTGAACGCCATTCCCACGAGGAACGTCTTGGGGCTGACGTTGCCCGTTGCGGAAATGACCTTCTCGTCGTTTGAGACCTTTAACCGCGACTTCAATGGATGCGACGTCGGGCGGCTGCTGGTCGCTTTGAAGCGCGCGGCTCGGATCGAAGAACTGCGCGAGACAATCGAGGCAACTGTCGGTGGCTGGGACCTGTCAGAGACACTCGGTTCGACGGGGCCCATCGACATCAAGAATGGGAAGATCATTCGCACTCCGTCCAACCATTGCTCAGCTTACGCCGTCGAAGGGTATCGCCTCTGGGGCCTTGTTGCCGAGCCGTTTTCCGGGGGTTTGGAGCAAAGCTGGAGTGACAAGGTCCGCCAGCTTGAAACGACCGATAATTTGAGCCCTCTCGGCATGGAGCCCTATGCGCTTCGCGCCCTGGAAGTCGGCGCTTCCGGTGACACCGACCTTCTGATCGACGCCTTGGTCAGCGCAGAAACCGAAGCCTTCCGTGAGGAAGGCATCTACTACGCGCTGTCCGAAACGCCGCTCGACCGGGAGCCTTGGTTTTCCTATCAAGGACTGGATGTCAGTGGCCGTCCGGTCACCTTCGCCGCGCAAAGCCAGCCCGTGCCCGGCGGTGCTGTTGAGGTTGCCGGCGCTGACCAACTCGTCCTCGGTGCCAAGGCCGCGTATCTCGGTGCGGCTCTTCGGCCCGCGCCGTTCACGCAGGCCCGACTTGAACGGGTTCGCGATCTCTGCGGGCAAGAAACGCACGGCTTCATCGTGGGTTCATACGCCAAGACCGGCGTGCCGATGACAGGGTACTCGGACGCCAATACCAACGGGATCATTCTGGAGGCCGCCGACTACATCCTGAACGGCCGAAAGCCCTTGCTGTCGCACTGAGGTCACAACGCCAGCGCGTGCCGCTTTTGAATTGTTTCGCATCCTTATACAAAAGGCCGCACATATCATCGTTGTGGTTCAGTGAAGGCTTGTCTACTTCTAGACGGAGTTAGTAGAGACGGGGGCCGCGGAACGCATGGATGCTGCGCAATTAATTGATCAGATCTACGGCGAGGACATTTATGCCTCTTTCGACGGCACCGGGTTGGACGAGGACCTTCAAGGCTGGGGCGGGCACCAGTTCCTGTTGCAGGTCATCGAGAAAACCCAGCCGAAGCTGATCATAGAGGTCGGTGTCTGGAAGGGGCGCTCGGCAATCGGGATGGCCGACAAGCTCAAGGAGCTCTCATCCGCGGTGCCGATCCTCTGCATCGACACATGGCTGGGCGCGCAGGAGCATTTCCAGGACAAGTTCCGGGCCGACATGAACCGCAGCGCGGGCTTTCCGCGGCTCTATGATCAGTTCATGTTCAACGTCATCTCCCGCAACCATCAGGACGTGATCGTGCCGCTGCCGGTCTCGTCCCTGGCGGGTGCCCAGATGCTCCGCAAGATGAAGGTGAAAGCCGATCTAATCCATATCGATGCGGGTCACAGTTATCTTGAGGTGAAATCGGACATAGAGGCTTTCTGGCCGCTTTTGTCGGATGACGGCGTCCTCGTGTTCGATGATTACGGGATCTGGGGCGGCGTCACGCAGGCGGTCAATGAATTCGCGGCGGAGAAATCCATTCCGTTGATCGGGTCGCATGGCAAGGCGCTTATGTCGCCCAGCCGGAACCTCCGGTTCTCGACCAAACTGACCAAGATCGCGACCGGCAAGTGGGCGCCCAAGTAGCGTCACGTCGCGGTGGCCGGACATCGGCGTCGATAGGCCTGAGGAGCCATAGCGGCTCTCAGGCAATGCGAACGGTCTGTTCAATCGTGCCGAAAAGCGGGCTGCCGTCGGGGCCGGGCACCGCCATTTTTACGCGGTCGCCATCTTTCAGATAGCCCGTCGTCGGCGCCCCGTCTGCGATCAGCTCGATAGCTTGCCGCTCTGCGATACAACTCGACCCCACTTCGGCATAGTTCGCGTTCGCAACCGTGCCGGACCCAAGGATGGTTCCAGCGGGCAACTGGCGGGAATAGGCGGCATGGGCGACAAGTTGATCGAAGCCGAACGCCATTTCTTGCCCGTTGGCCTGTCCAAATGTCTCGCCGTTCAACTCGATACCAAGCGGCAGGCACACGCGGTGATCGCGCCAGCCGTCGCCCAGTTCGTCCGGCGTGACGGCAAAGGGGGCCACCGCGCAGGCCGGTTTGCATTGCAGCCAGCCAAACCCGGTCGCCATTTCGATTGGTCCCAGGGCGCGCAGGCTCCAGTCGTTGATCTGCACCACGAGCCGGATATGCGCTCCTGCGTCTTTGGCCTGGGTGCTCATCGGCACCGGGCCAAGGATCACCCCGTATTCGCCCTCGAAGTCGATCCCATCGTCGGCAGAAGGAAAGAGCGCCTCGCCATGCGGTGGCAGGAAACGGTCAGAGAGGCCCTGGTACATCAACGGGCGCTCAGGCAAACCCGTGCGCGGCAGGTCCCAAGCCTGCTGAATCAACTCGGAGTGCGTCGCGAAAGCTGAGCCGTCGAGCCACTGCCAGGCGCGGGGCAGGGGGGACAATGCCTTGGCGGGATCGAAAGCCGCGCCCAGGCTCGCGTCCGTGTTCAAGGCATCTGACTGCGCCTGCCAATCCGCGAGATGGGCATCCCAAGCGTCCATTGCTTCCTGCATCGTCGTGACGTGCTCCGCAGGGATGATCCGGGTGCCATCGCGCGAGACGATATGCAGGCGCCCGTCCGGGGTGCCGTTGTCCATAGTGACGAGTTTCATGTGATATCTCCTTATACGTCCACGCCGTTTTCGCTTCCGTTCAGGAAGACGCGGGTGGTTGTCGGAATTTCCTTCGCGACCGTCGCGATGGCCATGCAGGCATCCCGACACCGTGATCAGATGCTCGAGCTTTTCGGCGGGCTCGTCGCTGTCGATCAGAACGTGGCAGGTATAGGCCTCGCAGTCGCCCGCGCCCTGCTGTCCCTGACCGGGTTCCGGCGGCAAGGTGGCGTAGTTCGCCCGGATTTCGATACGGATGCGGTCAATGTCCATCGGGGCCTTGGCAAGATAGCCTTGCACATGCGTCAACAAGCAAAAGGCAACCCCCATGATGAGGTAACCAAGTGGCGAAGGCGCACTATCGTCGCCGCCCATGCCGGTCCCTTCGTCGCAGAGCACTTCCCAAGAGGAATAGTCCGAACGCGGCGACAGGATCACGCCGCGTTTGGATTGGCCGGGACCCGGTTCGGCCATGACATCATAGGCAAATCGGATCGGCTCGCCCGGCTTGATCTTGGGCTTTTGCGGTTCGGGAAAGCTGGCCATGGTGGGTTTCCCGGTGCGGGCAACGATGTTCATGGTCAGTCTTTCATGACCGCGACGGGACGACACCAACCGGCAGAGGCGGCCTTGATCTTTACCGGGAAGCAGATCACCTCGAACCCGGTCGAAGGCAGGCTCTCCAGGTTTGCGAGTTTCTCCATGTGCCCGTAGGCACGCTCCATCCCGGCCCGGTGGCCCTCCCAGATGAGCGAGGCATCACCGGTCTCGGCCACCTTTTCGGCCGTATAGACAAAGGGTGCGTCCCAGCTCCAGGCATCCGTTCCGGTGATCTTCACGCCGCGTTCGGTCAGGTAAAGCGTCGCCTCGCGCCCCATGCCGCAGCCGGTACCGACGTAGGCCTGCGTGCCATAAGCTGCCGCCGCCGCCGTGTTCACCAGCACGATGTCATTCTCCGCCAACTCATGCCCGATCCGGTCAAGCTCGGCCTCTACATCCTCGGCGGTGGCGACATAGCCATCTTCGAAGTGCCGGAAATCAAGCTTCACGCCCCGCGCCCAGCACCATTCCAGCGGCATCTCGTCGATGGTGATCGCGCGTTGACCGCCATCCATGGTGGAATGGAAATGGTAGGGCGCATCGAGGTGGGTGCCGTTGTGCGTGGACAACGTGATCTGCTCAACCGCCCAGCCTTCGCCCCCCGGCAGGTCGTCCTTTGAGACGCCCGGGAAGAACTGAAGCATCTGTTCCGCCGTCTGGTCGTGCGGAAGGTACTCGATCTTCGGCGCGGCTCCGGGCGGGTCGGCCCATTCGGTGTTTTCCAAGGGACGTGCGAGGTCAATGAGTTTCATGACAGGCTCCTGTCTAGCGGCCGAGAAGGCCGGTGGAGATGGATGGAACGAAGATGACGAGGGCCAGACAGGCAAGCATCATCAGAGCGAAAGGGGCCGCCCCGAGGAAGATATCCTTGAGCGAAATATCCGGGTCATTGAGCGTGGCCTTGATGACGTAGACCGAGATGCCGAAGGGCGGCGTGAGAAGCCCGATCTCGACCGCGATGACGGTGACGATCCCGAACCAGACAAGGTCCACGCCCAGCCCGTTGATCACTGGCAGCATCAAGGGGACGAGGATCAGCATGATCGACCCGCTGTCCAAAATCATGCCCATCAGGATCACGACGACGCAGTAGACCATCACAAGTTGGATCATCGTGATATCGGCACCGGCCACCATGGTGCCGAAGCCGGCCGGCACGCCGGAAAAGGCAAGCATCCGGGAATACATCTGCGCGGCGATGATCAGGAAAGAGATCGCCGCGGTGATCATCCCCGTCTCGACCAGAACCCGCCACAGCGCGGCCCAGTCGAGGCGGCGTTTGACCAGGCCGATGATCAAGGCACCTGCGGCGCCAACACCACCCGCTTCGACAGGGGTGAACAGGCCCATATAGATGCCGCCCAACACCAGCGCGATCAGCGAGGCGATGGGCAGGCCCTTCGCCGCGATCTCACCAGCGGTCATGGCCGCGCTGTTCTGGCCCAGGTTTCGACCGACGAAGCCCGGGGCGAAGACGGCCATGGCGACCGTGCCGACCCCGAACATCACGGCGAGCACGAGGCCGGGGCCCAAGCCCGCGACGAAAAGATCACCAATGGATTGTTCGGTCAGTAGCCCATACAGGATGAGCAGTAGGCTTGGCGGAATGAGCATCCCAAGCACTGAGGAACCCGCCACGACCCCGACCGAGAACCGCGCGCCGTATCCGTGGCGGCGCAATTCTGGCACGGCGATCTTGGTGAAGACGGCCGCAGACGCAATGGAGATGCCGGTAATCGCGGCAAAGATCGTGTTGGCAGCGATGGTGCCGACACCCAAACCGCCCTTGATGCGACGGAACATTGCGTTGGCCACATCGAAGGCGTCGCGGCCCATACCTGCTTCCGACACGAGGAACCCCATGAGAACGAACACCGGGATCACCCCGAAGAAGTAGTTTGAGATCGCATCGTTGGCGGCGAGCCCCAGCATTTTGGCCGCGAGGAGCGCGTTGCCCTTGATCGCCCAGACGCCGACAAAGGAGCACAGGATCAGGGCGATCGGCACGTAAAGCCCCCCGAGAACCAACCCGCCCATGGCGACGAGGCTGAAAATACCTATGGCGAAATCCGTCATTCGACAGGCTCTCCGAGATGGCGCCGCAAGATGCGGGCGAGGAATTGAAGGGCGAGCAGCGCACAGCCAACCAGGATCATCGTCTTCACGGGCCAGGTCGGGATGGTCAGGTTGCCGGTGGACCCAACGAATTCGTTACGCTCGATGGCACGAACGAGAATCGGCCAGTGGGCGTAAATGATCGTGGCGGCGACCGCGAAGCCGAGAAGCTCGAAAACGGTTTCCGCCACGGCGGCAATGCGGGGTTGCGCGCGATGCAAGGCGTTGATGATACCGTCCGAGCGGGTCAGCCGGCCTGCCCGCAGGGCCTGGGGCACCTGCAGGAACACGATCGCCACGATACAGAGAGATACCATTTCGGGAACGCCGGGGACCGGTGCGCCGAAGGCCTCGCGGCCCACGACGTCGGCACAGATCAGAACAACCAGTCCTCCGATCAGAAGCGTCCCCGCCACGTTGGCGCCCTGCGTGGCCCGGTCGAGCACACGCAGGGCAAGGGTGGACAGTTTCATCAGATCACTCGGCGTCCCAGTCGCGCAGCGGCTCGGCACCTGCTTCGCGCATGGCGTTCATGTAGGCTTCGAGGACTTCGGGGCCGTTCTCATTGGCCGCCGCCCATTCCTTGGCCGCATTGTCCATGCCTTCGGCCCAAGTCGTGCGCATCTCCGGCGTAGCATCGGTGACCGTCGCGCCCGCTTCCGCCATCTTGGCGAGGGCGAGCTCGACGAAGCCTTCCAGATTGCTCAGATACCATTCGGTCGAAGCATCCGCAGCCGTCCGGAATGCGGCCTGAACATCCGCGTCCAACCCGTCCCACCAATCCTTGTTGGCACAAATCGAACCGGCGAATTGCGCGCCGAGACCGAACTTGGTCACATGGGGGGCGACTTCGTGGAGTTTTCCGGGAAAGGCCGCCGAGCCGAACACGAGCACGCCGTCATAAACGCCGGTCTGGAGCTCGTTGTAATAAGTGGTGAGGTTGCCCTGCACGCCCACGGCGCCAGTCCCCGAAAGCCAGTTGATCGCCGCACCCGGCGCCGCGATCTTGCGGCCTTCCAGGTCGTCCAGGCTGTTCACCGGGAAATTGGTCATCAAGAGGTAATCGTCAATGGTCGAGGGCGCGCCGACATAGACGACGTTGTTGTCCGAATAGGCTTGCGTCATGCGCTCGTCATTCATGTGCAGTCCATGCATGACATCGGCGATACGGCGCGGACTGTCCGTGACGAAGGGCGTGTAATAGGTTACGTTCTGCAGGGCGAGTTTCGACGGATCGAACAGCGATTGGCAGGTTCCGAACTCGGCCAACCCTGCTTCCACGGTTTCAAGCTCTTCCCCAACGCCCGCGATGGCCCCACCGTATTGCCCGGTTGCCGTCAAGCTGTGACCAAGCTTTTCCAACTCGGCCTGGGCCGTGGGAACGAAGGCTTCGTCCAACTGCTTCACCCAGCGGAAGATCGGTGGGTGGCCTGCGACGATGGTGACGTTGAAGTCTTCTGCCGTGGCGCTGGTCGCACAAACGGCACTGAGGGCGAGCGCCCCAAGCGTAATGTGTTTCATATTGTCCTCCCTGGGCGGCGCGGTCTGTCCGCGTCCGTAACCGTAGCCTAGGAACTTCCGCTGTGAGTAAGCAAATTAATAATTGCACTAACATCTATTAATGTGATGAATAGCACCCATGCACCTGGAGAAACTCGACCTCAATTTGCTCGTCGCGGTGGACGCTTTGATGCGCCACCGGTCAGTGACGGCTGCCGCTGCTGAACTCCATATCTCACAATCCGCCTTGAGCAGCGCTCTCAGGCGGGCGCGGTCGCATTTCGGCGACGAGATACTGTTCTACAATGGACAAAGCATGGTCCCGACCGCTTTCGGCACTCAATTGGAGAGCGACGTGCGGGATGTCATCGTCCAGCTCCGCGCGTTATCGCTGCGTCGGGCGCAGCACGATCTGAGCCAGTTGGAGCGACGCTTTACCGTCATTGCTTCGGATTACGTTGCCGCAGTTTATGTCTCTGAGCTCTGTAAACGGCTTGCAACCCTGGCACCCGGAATCCTGATTTCGGTGGTCCCCTTTACCGAGGACGCGATGGATCGGTTCAAACGGGGTGCCATCGACTTCCTGATCGGTCCCAGCTTTGCCATGGAGGACGGTTTCGTGCGCGAAGACCTTTACTACGATACCTTCAAATGCGTGCTGTGGCGGAATAATCCGCGGGCAAACGACATGTCCGCCGAGGATTTCTTCGCGTCGCCGCAGGTTGTGACCGAGTTCTTCCTCGATGACGGCAAGAGCCACTTCGAACGCTGGCTGCACGGGCAGGATCGGCCGGTGAAGATCGTGGCGTCTCTTCCGTCTTTCGTTGTCCTTCCACACTACATCGCGGGAACCGAAAACGTGGCGACGATTCATAACAGGCTGGTCCCGCACTTCGAGAACAACCCCGACCTGGTGTTCGTCGATCCGCCGGTTCCGGTGCCGCCCCTGACGGAACACCTCGTGTCGAATCGGCGCAATCGTCACGACGCCGACGCGAGCCGGCTGCGCGACCTGATGTTGGAGATCGGTCGCGACATGTAGCCATTTGGGTGCAAGCCATGCAAAGCGGAACACAGGTTTCCGATAGGCGTCGCCAGGCATGCGGAAATCGCAACCAGCGGCGTTTCTGTCCATTGCGGCGTCGTTTGCGACCGTGTTTGAACCGTGCAAACCGGTCCTATCGGTCGAAAATTCGCTTAAACAACGAGAATCCAGATGTCCAAATTTGCGCTAACTGTCACCTGCCCGTCGAAAATCGGGATCGTCGCCGCGATTGCCAACTTCTTGGCGGATCACGGCTGCAACATCACCGACTCGGCGCAGTTCGACGATCCGGAAACCGACCACTTCTTCATGCGCGTCAGCTTCAACTCCGAAAAGAACGTGGCTTTAGAGGCCCTTGCCGCCGATTTCCCGGAGGTCGCGAAAGGCTTCGATATGGATTTCGCCTTCCATGACGAAGCGACCAAGATGAAGGTCGTCATCATGGTGAGCCGCTTCGGACATTGCCTCAACGATCTGCTTTACCGCTGGCGAATCGGCGCGCTGCCGATCGACATCGTCGCGGTGATCTCCAATCACATGGATTACCAGAAGGTCGTGGTGAACCACGACATCCCGTTCCACCACATCAAGGTGACACCGGAGAACAAGCCCGACGCCGAGGCCCGGATCATGCAGGTGGTCGAAGACACCGAGGCAGACCTGATCGTGCTGGCCCGGTACATGCAGATCCTGTCCGACGAGATGTGTCAGAAGATGTCGGGCCGGATCATCAACATCCACCACTCGTTCCTGCCGTCATTCAAAGGCGCGAACCCTTACAAACAGGCCTTCGAGCGCGGCGTGAAGCTCATCGGTGCCACGGCGCATTACGTGACCGCCGATCTCGACGAAGGGCCGATCATCGAACAGGACATCGTGCGGATCACCCACGCACAGTCGCCGCAGGATTACGTCT
>DOUP01000126.1 GCA_003520545.1 Maritimibacter sp.
TCTTCACCACCGATGGCATGGCCTACAAGCTCAAGACATGGCGCCTGCCGCTCGGGGGGCGCACGTCCAAGGGCAAACCCATCGTCAACATCCTGCCGATCCCGACCGGCGTCGGCATCGCGGCGATCCTGCCCATCGACCGGGACGAGCTGGAATGGGACGACCTCCAAATCGTCTTCGCCACCTCCAAAGGCTCCGTGCGCCGCAACCGGCTGTCGGATTTCACCAACGTGAAGTCCAACGGCAAGATCGCGATGAAATTCGAGGGTGACGACGAGAACACCCGCCTGATCAACGCCCGTATCTGCGACGAAGGCGATGACGTCATGCTGGTCACGAACAAGGGCCGCGCGATCCGCTTCCCCGTGACCGATGTGCGCGTGTTCAACTCGCGCTCCTCCACCGGCGTGCGCGGCATCAGGCTCCTCAAGGACAGTGACGAAGTCGTCTCCATGTCCGTGATCCGCCACTTCGAAGCCACCTCCGAGGAACGCACCGCCTACCTCAAGATGCGTCGCCAGTTGGCCGGCGCGGACGAGACCGAAACCCCGGACGACGACGAAGAACAGGTCGAAGGCGCAATCACGCCGGAGCGGTTCGAAGAAATGCAGGCCGCCGAAGAGCTGATCCTCACGATCACCGAGCTCGGCCTTGGCAAACTGTCCTCCTCGCATGACTACCCCGTGCGCGGGCGCGGCGGCCAGGGCGTGACGGCCTTCACCAAGGCAATGCCCGGCGGCGATCTCGTGGCCTGCTTCCCGGTCGGCATGGACGATCAGGTCATGCTCGCCACCTCCAAGGGTCAGTCGATCCGCTGCCCCGTCAACGGCATCTCCTTCCGCTCCCGCGGCGCGGGCGGCGTGAAGGTCTTCAACACCGGCAAGGGTGAAAGCGTCGTTTCCGTCGCCTGGATCGCGGAAACGGAAGACGAAGACGACGTGGTCGATGCCGAGGCGCCGACCGACGCGTAACAAAATGTTTCTCTTCGTGAGACAAAGCTGATCGGGTCGGGTGATTGTCCAAAATGGACGCATAATCACCCGGCCCGTTTCGCATTTCCGCCCCAAAGAATGAGCACCCTTTCCCCAACACCGATGCACGCCATCCTGATGCGGGAAAGGGACTGCCCATGTATGACCAGTATAGTCATGTCGCCGTGACCCCGCGCGACCGCAAGATCCAATCTCCCATCGACCTGCGCCACCGCGCGAAAAAACCGCGCGGTCGCTACGACCAAGTCCTCCAGCTGATCGGCTATGGCCGCGCGCCCAAGTCGCCGCAGGCCGCCGCGATGGACCGCATGTAATACGCCGCCCTCAAGGTGCAGACTGGGCCCGCCATCCGCGCGGGCCTTCTTTTTTGCGGGCCTTTTCTTTTGCGCGATACTCACCTATTTCCCGCGCATGACGGAAAAAACTCTTCACATCGTGGGCGGCGGCATGGCCGGGTCCGAAGCAGCATGGCAAGCGGCACAGGCGGGCCTCAACGTGGTCATCCACGAAATGCGCCCAAAGGTCGAAACCTTTGCCCACCACACCGGCAAGCTGGCCGAGATGGTCTGTTCGAACTCCTTCCGTTCCGATGACAGCGAACAGAACGCCGTCGGCCTTCTGCATTGGGAAATGCGTCAGGCCAATTCGCTCATCATGTCCGCCGCCGACAAGCACCGTCTCCCCGCCGGCAGCGCGCTCGCCGTGGACCGCGAACCGTTCTCGCAATACGTCACCGATACGCTCCGGGCGCTGCCGAACGTAAGCGTGGTGGACGAAGAGATCACCGACCTGCCCACCGAGGGCCGCTGGCTCTTCACCACCGGCCCGCTCACCTCGCCCGCATTGGGCCAGGCTATTCAGGACATTTCCGGCACCGACCGCCTGGCGTTTTTCGATGCCATCGCCCCCATCGTCTATGCCGACACCATCGACATGGACGTGGTCTGGGCGCAGTCGCGCTACGACAAGGGCGACACCGAGGATGAGCGCAAGGCCTATCTCAACTGCCCGATGACCAAGGACCAATACGAGGCCTTCATCGACGCACTACTGGACGCCGATAAGACCGAGTTTCACGAGGGCGAAACCGCGGGCTATTTCGACGGCTGCCTGCCGATCGAGGTCATGGCCGAACGCGGGCGCGAAACCCTGCGTTTCGGCCCCATGAAACCCATCGGGCTGACGAATGCGCATGACCCTGAGACCAAACCCTACGCCGTCGTCCAGCTCCGCCGCGACAACGCGCTTGGCACACTCTACAACATCGTCGGCTTCCAGACGAAAATGAAATACGGCGCGCAGACCGAGGTTTTCAAAACCATCCCCGGACTGGAAAACGCCAGCTTCGCGCGGCTCGGCGGCATCCATCGCAATACCTTCATGAACTCGCCCACGCTTCTCGACAACGAAATGCGCCTCAAGGCTCGGCCCAACATCCGCTTCGCGGGACAGGTCACGGGCGTCGAGGGCTACGTCGAAAGCGCGGCCATGGGACTCCTGGCCTCCCGCTTCGCCATCGCGGAAATCACGGACGCGCCGATCCCGGCCGCGCCCCACACCACCGCCATGGGTGCGTTGGTCACGCATATCTCGGGCGGTGCGGAGGCCAAAACCTTCCAGCCGATGAACGTGAACTTCGGGCTTTTCCCCCCGGTCGAGGGCCTCAAGGGCGGACGCCGCGGGCGCAAGGATCGCTACAAGGCCTATACGGATCGGGCGAAGGAGGATTGGCGGAACTGGTTGGCAGCACAAGACGTTCAGCCCGCATGAACTACGTCCTTGCGCTTTTACTCCCGCCGCTGTCGATCCTGCTGACGGGTCGGCCGATCCTCGCCATCATCGTGTTCCTCATCTGGGTGCCCGCGGTCATCCTCTCGGGCGGGCTGACGCATCCGATGTTCATCATCCTCGCATGGATCCTGATCTACCAGTCGAAGGAAGACGCGCGGATGCGCCACATGAATCGCGACTGACAGCGGTGGACGCCAAGCGCCCCTGTGTTACCCTTCCCGCATGACCAAAACCTATCTCGACAAAGTCTATGACACGAAAGCGGACAAATTGACCGATCTCTATGACGAGTGGGCCGGCGACTACGACGGCGAACTCACCGACAACGGCTACGCCACGCCCGGCCGCCTGGCCCGCACGCTGGCCCGCGTCGCCCCGGACCTCGGCGCGCCGCTTCTGGATTTCGGCTGCGGCACGGGTTTGGGCGGCGCGGCCCTCGCCGCAGTCGGGTTTTCCACGCTGGACGGTTGCGACGTGTCACAGGGAATGCTCGAAGAGGCCCAGCAAAAGGGTCTCTACCGCAACCTCTGGATCACCGAGGCCGACGGCGCCCTGCCCTTCGATCTGGCCAACTACAACCTCGTCACCGCCATCGGCGTCATCTCGACCGGCGCGGCCCCGCCGCAGGTGCTCGAACAACTGGTGGACCAGATGGCCCCCGGCGCGATGCTCGCCTTTTCCTTCAACGATCACACGCTGGACGACCCCGCCTATATGGACGCGCTCGCCGCCGTGACCGAAGACGCAGCTTTCATCGTGACCGAGGATATGGGCGACCACATCACATCGCTCGGCTCCAAGTCCAAGGTCTTCGTGCTGGAGATCGCGTAGGGTGCGCACCCGCTTCGCGCCGTCGCCCACCGGCTACCTCCACCTGGGTCACGCCTATTCGGCGCTGACCGTCTGGAACGTCGCCGCCGACATGGGCGGCAAAGCCCTCCTGCGGATCGAAGATTTCGACCGCCAGCGCTGCAAACCGGACTATGAACAGGCGATCTACGACGACCTGCACTGGCTCGGCCTCGACTGGCCCACGCCCGTGCGCCGCATTTCCGATCACCTGCCGGACTACGCCGCCGTCCTCGAAGACCTCGCGGATCGTGGTCTCCTCTACCCCTGTGCCTGCACGCGGGGCGACATCAAGGCGGCGGGCGGCAAACCGGGTTGGGACGGCATCGTCTACCCCGGCACCTGCCGCCACCGCGACATGGCCGACGCGGCACCAACCGACGCGCTCCGCCTGAACCTCGCCGCCGCCCTGGACGAGGCAGGCCCCTTACCCGCCATCCATGAAATCGGACCGCTTTTTTCGGACAGTCACACCATCGACCGCCACGAACTTCTGGACCAGATCGGTGACCCGGTGCTCCGGCGCAAGACCGGCGATCCGGCCTATCACCTCGTCACGCTCCACGACGACGCGGCCCAGGGCATCAGCCATGTCGTGCGCGGCGCCGACCTCTGGCGCGCGACCTTCCTGCACGTCGTGATCCAGACGCTGATGGATTGGCCAACGCCGATCTACCACCACCACGACCTGATCCGCGACGACCGGGGCGACCGGTTGGCCAAGATCGACCACTCGAAGGCCATCCGCGCCTACCGGGACGAGGGGCTGACGCCCGCCGATATTCGGGCGCTCGTAAACCTTGGTTAATCGTTCATCCGAAAGAATCCGGGCAGAAATGCACAATTGTATGCACGCCCTGTGCACA
>DOUP01000112.1 GCA_003520545.1 Maritimibacter sp.
CGGCGCGCGCGATGGCGTCCGCTTCCGGCACGACCGACGCATAGAACTCCGCCCCCACGTCGACGCGCATCCTATCCCTGGTGATCAACGCGCTTTCGCCACGTCGCACCACGTCCATGCGGATCGTCTGCATGTTTACGCGGTTGATCTCGTGGAAATAGGGGATCGCCAGGGTGCCGCCGTCGATGATGACCTTTCGGCCGCCAACACCGGTTTTCACGAGGCTGATCTCGTTCGTCGCACGTTCGTAAAACCACGCGGCGAGCACGATCAATACGGCGGCGGCGATGACGAGGAGAATGATCCATCCGAGTGCAGTCATGGTCTGTCCTTTCTCAGAATACCGGCGGGAAATGCCGCCCGCCGCGGTCGAGNNTAACCGCCGTAACGCCCAACGCCAGAGGCCTTGGTGCCACCGAAGGGCACATGTGGCTCGTCGTTGATGTTCTGGCAATTGACGTGGCAGATGCCGGTTTCGATATGTTCGGCCATGCGAAGCGCCTTGGCTTCATCCCGCGTCATGATCGCGGCGGTGAGCCCGTATTCGGTGTCATTGTTCAAAGCGATGGCCTCTTCCTCGGAGCGGAAGGGGGCGACGATCACGACAGGCCCGAAGGTTTCGTCGTGCCAGATGTCCATGTCGGCGCTCACATTGGTCAGAACCGTCGGCTCCACGAAGTTTTCCCAGGCATTGCCGCCCAGTTCGATGATCGCGCCTTTGGCGACGGCATCGTCGATCAGCGCCTTGACGCGAACCGCCTGCCGGTTGTTCACGAGTGGGCCGATCACGTTATCCTTGTCGCGCGTATGGCCGGTCTTGAGCTTTTGCGCACGCGCGAGGAACTGTCGCATGAAGTCGTCGTAAACGCCTTCTTGCACCAGAATTTTCTCGGTCGACATGCAGACCTGTCCCTGGTGCATGAAGGAGCCGAAGTTCGCGGCTTTGGCGGCGTGGTCGAGGTCAGCGTCATCCATGATGATCATGGAGTCCTTGCCGCCGAGTTCCACGCATGCCTTTTTGAGATGCGCGCCGCATTTGGCCGCGATGTGGCGTCCGACGGCGGTCGAGCCGGTAAAGGACACAGCCTTTACGGTCGGGTTCTCGATCATCTCGTCGCCGACGGCACCGACGCTTTCGCGCGAGCAGGTGACCACGTTGAAAACCCCCGGCGGGATGCCTGCTTCATCGAGGATCTCGGCAAAATATAATCCGCCTGCGTATGGCGTGTCTTCCGATGGTTTCAAAACAACGGTGTTGCCCACCGCCAGCGCCGCCGCGAAGCCGCGTGAGGTCAGGATACCGGGCATGTTCCAAGGCGAGATGACCGAGACGACACCAAGCGGAAAGCGCGTGGCCATCATGAACTTGTGGTGCTCGGAGGGGAGCACCTCGCCGATGTTCTGATAGCAAAGTGCCGAGGCCGAGCGGAAGACTTCGGCGACATATCCGGCCTCGAAGACCCCTTTGCCGAACCAGCCGCCGCCCTCTTGCACCGCTGCGGCGATGAAGTCGCTTTGGCGGCGATCCCAGATTTCGGCGATTTTCAAAAGGTAATGGGCACGTTCGTGGAAGGCCAGGCCGGACCATGCCGGAAAGGCGGCCTTGGCGGCGGCGATAGCGCGTTTGGTGTCGTCGGGCGAGCCGTCGGGGATGCGGGCGTAGACCGAATTGTCCGATGGATTCAAATCATCGAAGGTGCGGGACGCGGGCGTCCATTGACCGTCGATATACATGCCCTTGATGTTGGGGGCGGTGTTGGAGTGGTCCAACATGGGTGTCTCCTCTCCTTCTGGGTTAACGGCCGGACCGGGTGCGCGAACGATCGCGGGCCCGGGCGGCGGCGGTTTCGATTTCTTCCAGCATATCGCGCAGCCGGTCGCTGTGGCTGCTTGCGCCAGAGGTGGCGGTGGGCGCGATGTTGCGTGATGGCTTGGGCGGTGCGGGCATCGGCGCGGGACGCGGTGGCAGGCTGGGTGACGCGTTCCGCCGGGACGACTGCGCCGAGGCTTTCGCGACGATGCTTGCCGTGTCGATGCCGGAGGGCCTGGCCGACATTTGCGGAGCCGGTGGCGGTGCCGGTTGTGGGCTGGGGGCCGCGGGTGTTGGCCGCGGCTCGGACACTTGGGGCGGCGCGGGCGTCCTTGGCCGTTCCGGCATGAGGCCTTGCATCGCTTGCGCGGCGATGTCCGAGGGTGACGGACCTTTTACAGCGCGTGGTGTGGTCGCTGCGGGCACGCCACTGGAGGCTTGTCCGGTGGGCTTGGTCTTGCCCCTGCCGGAACCGCTTTTGGCGGCGGCACCACCGAGGTAGGCCTGTTGCACCGCCGGGTCTTTTGCAAGGTTCGCCCCGGTGTCCTCGTGAATGATCTCGGTGTTTTCGAGCAGGTAGCCACGATCCGCGATGGCGAGCGAGGCTTTTGCATTCTGTTCCACCAGCAGGATGCCGATCCCGGTGTCGCGCACCGCTTTCAGGCTCTGAAACAGCTCCTTCGACAAAAGCGGCGAGAGGCCAAGCGAGGGTTCGTCCAGTGTAAGGACGGAGGGGTTCGACATCATGGCCCGCCCGATGGCGACCATCTGTTGCTCGCCGCCCGACATGGTACGCGCCACTTGTTTACGCCGCTCCATGAGTTTGGGAAACAGGGTGTAGACCCGGTCGAGGTTTGTGCGCTCGGCATCCCTCGCGCGCTCGGAATAGGCGCCAAGTGTCAGGTTCTCTTCGACCGTCAGATCGCCGAAGATGCCTCGACCTTCCGGCACGAGCGCCACGCCTTCCTCCACGATCCGGTCGGCTTTCATGCCCACCAACTCGTGTCCGTTCATCCGCGCCGATCCCGTGACCTTGCCTTCGCAGATGCCGCTGATCGCTTTCAGGAGAGTGGATTTCCCCGCGCCGTTCGCACCGAGGATCACCACGATCTCACCTTTACCAACCTTGACCGAGGCATTGTTCAGTGCCGGTTGCTGGCCATAGGTGGCGGACAGTCCTTTCACCTCAAGCATCGTCGTCTCCCAGGTAGGCGCGGATAACTTCGGGGTCGGACAGCACGTCGTCCGTCGACCCTTCGGCGATCTTCTTGCCCGAGGACATGACCACGCAGGTGTCGCAGAGCGAGCGGATCGCATCCATGACGTGTTCGACGAGGATGATCGTGCGCCCCTCGTCGCGAAGCTGGTGGATAAGGTCGATACCTTCGGTCAGTTCGGTTGGGTTGAGGCCAGCGAGCCATTCGTCGAGCAAGAGCACCTCTGTCTCGCCCGACAGAGCGCGTGCCAGTTCGACGCGCTTGGTGTCGATATAGGTAAGTTGCCCGACCGAGGCCTTGGCCTTGTCCGCCATGCCGATCTTTTCCAGCACTTGCAAAGCGTGACGTTCAGCTGATGCACCCCAGCGGCGGCGGTGGCCGAAGACAGCGCCAGCCATGACATTTTCCAGCACGTTCATCGAGGGCAGGAGCCGCACCAGCTGGAAGGTGCGTGAGACCCCCTTGCGCGCGATCTCCCGAGCGGGAAGCCCGGTGATCGTACCGCCGCGCAGCGTGATGTCACCATCCGTCGCGGGCAAGGCGCCGGAGATAAGGTTGAGCGTCGTCGACTTGCCCGACCCGTTCGGGCCGATCAGTCCCAGCACCTGGTGTTCGCGGACGTCGAAGCTGACGTTGTCGACCGCGACCAACCCGCCGAATTGCTTGGTCGCGCCGCGCAGCGATATGACTGTAGGAGCGGTCATGCCATGGCACTCCGTCTTGCCGCGCGCCCCTTGAGCCGGTCGTAAAGCCCGACGAAGCCGCCCGGAAGCAGATAGACGATCGCAAGGAACGACAGACCCAGAAGCAGGGTGGTCTGGTTCGGGAAGGAGGACGAAATCGCCTCCCACAGGAGGGTGAAGGGGATGACACCGACCAGCGGCCCCCAAAGCCGACCGGTGCCGCCCAGAAGGGCCATGATCACGACCTGAAACGAAAGCATCGGGGTAAAGGCGGTGGCCGGTTCGATATAGATAAAACGGGGTGCGATCATCGCGCCGACGATGGCGGCGGTGGCACCTGAGACCACGAAGAGAGCGACTTTCGACAGGGCCGTGTTGATCCCCACATGGCGGGCCACGTCCTCGTCATCGCCGATGATACGCAGCGCAAAGCCGAGTTTCGAGCGACCAATGGCCCAGCCCAGCAGGAAGACAAGGCCCGCCAGAACCAAAAGCTGCCAATAGATGTCGGGATCGGTCAGGTCGGTGAGCACATAGGTGCCTTTGTGGCCGGTTTGGTTCTGATACCACGTCACCGCCTGCCGCGTCATTTCAGCGAGCCCCAGCGTGAAGATCACGAAATAGACACCAGACAGTCGCAGCGTTGCGAGGCCGACAAGCGCAGCGATCAGCCCGCCGATCAGCCCGGCAATGGGCAAGAGCGCCCAGTATGAAATGTACTCGATTCCCGACCCCATCACATATGTACCAACCCCGAAGAAGGCCGCGGTGGCGAGCGAGATGTAATGGGTTGGACCTGAGAACAGCGCCCAGGAGGTCGCCAGCACCACATACATGGCAATCGAAACGCCGAGCGAGATCAGGTATCCGTCGCCGGTCAGCGGCAGAAGCGCCGCAAATGCGAGCAGCGCGGCACCCCAGCCGAGATTTTTCCAGTCACCTTTCTTCATGTTCATGTCGGTTTCCTCCCGAAGAAGCCTTGCGGACGGAACAGGAGGATCAGGATGAAGAGCGCATAGGCGGCAACCAGTGTCAGACCGGGGTCAATGACCGATGCGACGAAGGTTTCGCCAACGCCAAGGACCAGGGCTGCAAGGATCGTGCCGCGCACGTCACCGACACCTCCCATGATAACGATGATCAGGGCTTTCATGGTGAACATCACGCCGGTCGAGGCATCGAGCGTCAGGAAGGTCGAGATGACCGCGCCGCCCACGGCTGTCACGGCACCCCCCAAGGCAAAGGCGCGGGCCGAGAGCTTGGGCACGTCGATGCCCACGAGGCGCGCGTTTTCGGGTGAGACCGAAACGGCACGGATCGCCATCCCGGCGCGCGAGACGTTGAGCCAGAGATAGAGGGCGGCACAGAGCAGTGCAGCACAGCCGAAGGCCACGACGCGATTCAGGCCGTAGTTATCGCCAAAGATCGTAATGGGACGGGCGAGGTAGGAGTAGCTGAAGTAATCCCCCCCGAACGCCCAGATCATGATTCCGACCATCACGAAGGACAACCCGAAGGTGGTCAGGATCGCGTCGACCTCCAACATCCCGCGGTTCTTTGCGCGCTTGACGA
This sequence comes from Maritimibacter sp., assembly GCA_003520545.1. Taxonomy (GTDB): domain Bacteria; phylum Pseudomonadota; class Alphaproteobacteria; order Rhodobacterales; family Rhodobacteraceae; genus Maritimibacter. The sequence continues at coordinate 5,283 of DOUP01000112.1, forward strand.
GGGGGCGCAGCATGATCCGATAGATCAGCCAGTTCAGCACATAGGCCAGTGGCGCGACGAGGAAGATCGTCAGAAGCGGGCTCACCTGGCCGACGGTGAACAGAGTAAAGGCGGCGAAAGCACCGATCACCAGCATCTCGCCATTGGCGAGGTTCATGATGCGCGATACGCCGTATTGCAGGTTCAGGCCCAGTGCGATCAGCGCATAGGTCCCGCCCAGAATGAGGCCTGTGATAAGGATATCCATAGGTGCTCCGTGAGTGGTTGCGGACCCGGCCTTGACCGGGTCCACAGAGCGTTCGCGGGATTATTCCCAGCCGGACTTCAGGATCGGTTCGACGGCACCTTCGCGGCCCGTTTCCTTGATCCCTTTGAACTCGCCGTCCTGCCACTGACCGACGGTCCAGTAGGCGGTGTTGGAGTTCATGTCGTCGAATTCGATGGTGCCCATCACGGTCTCGAAGGAGTTCTCCTTGATGAACTGTGTTACCTCGGCCATGTCGAGAGTACCGGTGGTTTCGATCGCTTCTTCGAGGATCTGCAGCGAGGCATACATCATGCCCGAGGCCCAGTAGTCGGGCTTCGATCCGGTCGCGGCTTCGTGCCGTGCGGCGTAATCTTGGAACTCCGGCGAGGCGGTGTTCACGCCGCCGATGCCCATGACGCCTTCCGCAGCTGCGCCGAAACGTCCACCGTAAGACGGGAACGCGGTGGCGACGGCAGTGTAGAAGGCTTTGACGTCAAGTTCTTCGATCATCGCCTGTTCTGTCAGGCCGAAGGTGTCCGGTGGATAGGACCATGCGACGAAAGCATCAGGGTCTGCCGCCTTGGCGGCTTTCATGACCGGCGACAGGTCTTGGGTGCCGAGCGGGTAAGAGGTCTCATAGACCAGTTCGAATCCGGCCTCTTCCAGCGCAGGCTTGCCCACGGCCATCAGCTCGATCCCGAAGGCGTCGGCCACGTTGACCATTGCAACGCGGTTGCCGATCTCGCCGGCTTCGCGCAGGTCCGACAGCACTTCGACCGCGTCTTCGGCGAGGTCGCTCGAGCGGCCCAGAAGGAAGAACATGTCGTTGAACTGACCCGACAGCTCACCGATCTGGTCGGTGGCGGCGGACGAGGTGATCTGCGGGAACCCGAGGCGATCGAAAATCGGCGCGGCGGCGATGTTGAGGCCGGTCGAATACGGGGCGAGGATGATGTCGGCATCGTCCTGCGTCGCGAGGCGCTGAACGGCTTTGATCGTCTCGGCCGGGTTCGTCTGATCGTCGTACTCGATGACCTCCAGCAAGCGCTGCTCGCCGCCGACGTTCAGACCTCCGCGTGCATTCACCTCTTCAACCCAAAGCGCGATGTTCGGCCAGTGAGTCACGGCAGCACCCCCTGCGAGCGGGCCGGTCTTCGGGGCAACGGCGCCCACGACGATGTTGTCTTGCGCGAACACGGTGCCCGCGACCAGCGTTGCCGCCAGCGTCGTCGTCACCTTGAAAAAAGTTCTCCGTTTCATTTCTATCCTCCCTGTTGTGCGCGGAACGCCGCGCGTCGATTACGTCCAGAATGGGTAGTCTTTTCTCGGCTCCTGGACGGTGATCCACCTGAGCTCGGTGAATTCCTGAATGGCGGATGTGCCGCCGAATCGTCCGTAGCCCGAGGCTTTGACGCCCCCGAATGGCTTGGACGGGTCGTCATAGACCGTGGGTCCGTTGATATGGCAAACGCCTGTTTCCAGGCGCGCGGCCAGACTGCGCGCACGGCCCGCGTCTGCGGTGAACACGGACGCGACAAGACCGTATTGCGTGTCGTTCGCGGTTGAGATCGCCTCGGCTTCGTCCCTGACGCGGATGATCGCCGCGATGGGGCCGAAGCTCTCTTCGCTGTAGATCTGCATCTCCGGTGTCACACGATCGAGAAGGGTGGGGAGCACGTACGCCCCCGAAACCTCTCCACCCGCAATCAGCTTGGCACCTTTTGCGAGCGCGTCCTCGATCAGGCGACCAACGCGGCGCGCGGCCTCAGCGCTAATGAGATCACCGACCTTGGCGCGGTTCTTGCGGGCGAGCAATTCGGCACATTGCGCTTCCATGGCAGAGCAGAATTCGTCGGCGACCGCGTTCACCACGATCATGCGCTCGGTCGACATGCAGATCTGGCCCTGGTTGAAATAGGCGCCGTAGGCAGCGGCTTTGGCTGCCGCGTCGATGTCGGCGTCTTCGAGCACGACCAAAGGCGCCTTGCCTGAAAGTTCGAGCACGCAAGGCTTCAGATGCCGCGCGCAGATGTCGGCCACGCGTCGCCCCACACGGGTCGAACCGGTGAAGTTGATACGGCGAACAGCGGGGTGTGCGGCAAGCGCATCGACGACGGGTTCGGCCATGTCGGGAGCATGGATCACCGAGGTCAGAGCCCCCGCGGGCAGTCCCGCCTCTGACAGAACATCCACAATCCGCGAGTGCAGCATCGGGCAAAGCTCGCTGCCCTTGAACACGACCGTGTTGCCGCAGGCGAGTGGCCAGACGATAGCCCGAACCGCAAGCGTCACCGGCGCATTCCACGGCGCGATGGCGAGGACCACGCCAACGGGCTCGCGAAACACGGTGGAGTGGATACCGTCCTTCTCAGAGACCTCTTCGGTGGCCGTGATTTGATCGGGGATCTTCATGGCTTCGTTGAACACATCGGCGGCGATGGCGACGTTGAACCTGATCCAGTCGGGTGTAGAGCCAAGTTCCTTGCTGGCGATTTCGACGAACTCTTCTGTGTGCTCAAGTAGCAGATCACGGGCCCGCGCGAGCACCGCACGCTTTTCTTCAGCAGGCGTCTCGCGCCAGATCTGAAAGGCTGCTGCCGATGCATTCGCGGCGTCCTGCGCGTCACGAGGACCAGCAGCAGCTGCCCGCGTGACGGGCTGGCCGCTGACAGGCGACAGGCGTTCGAACACGGCTCCATCCCGTGCTCCGACACCCGCATCGCGGATATGAAGTCTGGCTTCGAACATGTTCCTCCCTCGGCTTGCGCGTTCGAAGAAGCGAGGCCGTGGGAAAGAGCATGACCGAGGTGCTCAAGAAACATAATGCCAAAAAATGGGCCGCAATTGTTGAAATATGGGTAATATGACCCAGGGATACACAATTCGGGAGCCGCCATGTTCGATTCGCCATCTTCACGATTCCGTGCCGGGCACATTGAATGTGGTCTTCAAGAGCGTGTCGTCGGAGCAAGATCGGCCGCAGCAAGTTACGACTGGTTTGTCTTCTATCTCGACAGCGGTCAGGCCGTCGCAGAGACACATGACGGGGATTTCGAAATGTCTGGCCCGGCTTTGCGATGGGGGCCGCTCGACGAACACACGCGGCTTCGTGTCTCGGCGGGTGGGGCGGGGTATTACCTCTTCTTTGGCACGACCATTTTCGAGGATGCTATTGGTCTCGCTGCCGAAGGAGCGGACCTCAGGGTCTTCGCGTCACAGCACCTCGTCACCTCCTTTGGCCGCAGCGACACCTTGGGTCAGCGTCTGGACAGCCTGTTCCAAAGGATCACGGCCGAGGCAAGCGCCCCGCAATTCGGCACCGAAATCGCGATCTCGGCTTATATCAGACTACTTCTGGTTCTCTTCTGGCGCAGTGTCGACCGGGACATCACACCTCAAGAACCGGGGCGTCAGGGGTTGGGCGAGATCAACCTCTTCCGAAATCTCGTCGAGGCGCACTTTAGAGCGCGGTGGCAGGCGCGCCATTATGCCGACGAGATGGGGATCAGCTATGATCGCCTCCACGACCTCTGCGTGCGCATGGTGGGCAAGCCGCCCGCGCGGCTGATCCGCGAGCGTTCACTCCATGAGGCGCGTGTGCTCTTGCACCGCACGTCGCTTTCTGCCGAGCGGATTGCGGCGATGCTTGGGTTCTCATCCGCCAGCCAGTTCAATCACTTCTTCAAGTCCATGACCGGCGAGACACCGGGCGCGTTTCGCAAACATGCCCTTGGAACGACCTCTGACAAGGAAGACGCATTGGAGCGGTTTTCAGATTGGCCTTGAGCGGATACCCCGCGCCGCTCGTCGGACGTGGGGGCAGAGCACCGCCTGCGACCTTCTACAACCACCAACATCCTCACGCTGCCCGCGGCGGCAAGCCCCCTGCGCCGGTTGTTGGCAGAGAAATGACATCAACCAACCCGATCAGCAGGTGCAACGAATAGCTTGAGTTGCACCAGATCCCGTCCAACGATCGGGGTGTAGCTCAGTCAGGTCAGACCGTTCAGCGGTAAGAATACCCCGAAAGCACCCGTGTCCGCATAGAAGGTCAATTCATCCTGACCAGCCGGAGATCAGTGCGACGACAGTACGAGGTTTGCTTTTACTTTCAGGAGGCCGGACGCCGCCGCTCCCCGGGGCCAAGTCTCGGGTTGCCGCCGTAGGTTCGCTCCTCGATTCCGATCGCTCCAAGTTCGGCTTCGCAGGTCGACAGAAATGCCGCTTCCGCGTCTGATTGTCGTCGAGCCGGGTTGGTGACCAAGTATATATTGACCATTGGAAGTTCGTCATAGGGCGGAACCTGGCGAATATGCCCCCCACGTTCGTCTTCTTCTGCGACATGAATCGGCAAGGCGCCGATACCGACATTCGCCATGATCATACGTCGTATCTCGTTGAGACTGGACGAAACCCCACGCCAACTGTTGGCAAGACCGGCGCGTGCCCGAAGCTGCGAAATAGCCTCAAGCGGCCCGCCCTCCGCCTCGGTCTGGAAGGCGACGAACGGCTCATTCTCGATATCGTCCAAAGTGATTTCAGCAGCGTCGAACAAAGGGTGCCGCGCGCCGCAATACAGGCCAAAGAATTCACGATACAGCACCATAGCGTTCAGGTTCTGAATCTCTTCGGACAGAAGGCAAATCCCGAAACTGGCGCGGTTCTGTGAGATCATGGTGACGACATCTTCACTTTCGGTCACGGAAAACGCGTAGGTGACCTGTGGGTGCGCCTGCGCAAACTTGCTAAGAATGTCGTCAAAATGCTTCGACTTGACCGAACTGGTCGTGGCGATCGACAAATGCCCCCGCAGATTGCCTTGGTCCGTATCCATGAGGGACGGAAGCTGGGAAATCGTGCCGAAGATTCCAGCACATTCGGCGTAGAGGGCCTGACCCGACCGGGTGACGGAAAATTCGTTTGGTTTTCTGATGATAAGCTGTTTGCCAGTGGATTCTTCCAGCCGCTTCAAAGCCGCTGAGACCGTTGGTTGTTTCAGACCGAGCGTATCTGCAGCCTTGGATATCCCGCGCTGGTCGACAATGACCATGAACGTGCGCAGCAAGTTCCAGTTGAGATTCCAAGGGAAGCGTTGCTGTTGCGGTAGCTTCATAGATCATTTCTATATTGATGGTAGGTGATATTTATTTGCGCAATGTCATGCGGCAATGCAAGCTTTTTCGATGAGTGGCTACAAGCCGCCAAGAAACCCAAGGGCAACGCACCCGAAATTAGACCAACAGGAGAAATCAAGATGACTTTTCGCCGAACCATGCTGAAATCGGCCGTCGCCGCAGCCGGTATTGCGCTTCTGGGGCTGTCGCCAGCCACCGCTGATGAACTGGAGACCCTCAAGGAAAACGGGGTTATCCGAATTTCCATGTCGGGGGCATATCCTCCGTTCAATTTCGTCAACGATGAAAACGAGGTTGTCGGGTTCGACCCCGCGATCGGGACTGAAATTGCCAAACGGATGGGGCTTGAAGCCGAAATCGTTACGACCGCTTGGGATGGTATCATTGGCGGACTGTTGGCCCAAAAATATGATGCCATCGTCGGGTCCATGACCATCACGGAAGAGCGCGATGAAGTCGTCGACTTTGTCGGTCCCTACTATTCGGACAAGCGCGCAATCTTCACCAAACCAGGTTCGGGCATCACGTCGCTGGACGACTTGGAGGGCAAGAAGATTGGCCTGACGCTCGGCGAGACGCATGAGGACTGGGCCCGCGATAGAGGCTACAACGTGAGCACCTACAAGGGCCTGCCGGAATTGCTCCTGGAGCTTGAGAACGGGCGCGTCGACGCCATCGTGAACGACTCAATCGCCGCAATTCTTGCAATGACCGAAAAGGGGCAGGAATTCGAAATGTTCGCTGACCCGACAACCGAACCTTTTGGCGCTGGCATCGCCATCCGCGAAGGTAACCCGGAATTGGCGGCCGCGATGCAAGAGGCTCTCGACTCGATGATGGAAGATGGCACTTATCTTGCCATGGCCGAGAAATGGATTGGCGCGGATATCCGCTAAGACAAATTTTCCCCCGTTCCGTCCTTGGGGCGGGGGCCTTCACCATATCCCGAGTTCCAATGCGGGCCGCAGCTGTTGAGGCTTTCGGACACGCTTTGGATGACTGTCTCAAGGAGTGAGAAATGGACATCGAGCTGATGCTCAAGGTTTACCCGTTCTTTCTCAAGGCGGCTTGGATCACAATTCTCCTGTCGGTTCTGACAGCAGGTCTCGGCCTGATCTGCGGGATATTGGGCGCATCGGCCCGTCTGTCGCGCTTTTCCATTGTGCGGTTTCTCGGCGCGGCCTATGTCAGCGTGTTTCGTGGTACGCCAGCGCTGATCCAGCTCTTCATTCTATATTTCGGCGGCCCCCAAATTGGCATTCAACTCGATGCTTTCGAGGCCGGCGTCATTGGCCTCGGCATCAACGCGGGAGCCTACATGACCGAGACAATTCGGGGTGGGATCATCTCGATCGACCGGGGGCAGCGTGAAGCAGCCCGCACTCTGGGGCTGAGCCGTTGGCAAACCACCTACAAAGTCATCTTGCCACAGGCGGCGCGATTGCTGGTGCGCCCGCTTGGCGTGAATCTGAACATGCTGATCAAGGCAACAGCCTTGGTGGCCGCGATATCCGTTATTGAACTCACCTACACTGCGCAGCGCTATATCGGCTCGACCTACAAGCCCTTCGAAATGTTCCTGCTCGCAGGGGTCCTTTACATGATCATCATCTATGCGACAGGGCGCGGCGTTGCCTGGCTCGATCGCAAGGTGCGGATCAACTGATCGAGAAGGAAAATTAGATGGGTCTCGATTTTTCGATTGTTCCCGACTACCTGGACATCATTTTGCTTGGTGTCGCCTGGACAATTGGCATCACCGTAGCCTCCGCTCTTTTGAGTTTTGTCGGTGGCATCTTTTTCGCCGTCATCGCGCTCTATTCACCATGGATCATTCGTCAGCCGTTCCGGTTGATCGAATGGGTGTTCATGGGCACGCCATTGCTGCTGCAACTGTTCCTGATCTATTTCGGGCTGGTGCAGATCGGCATCGACCTTCCTGCTTTTGTGGCCGGGATTATTGGGCTTGGGCTGCACTTTGCGGTCTATAATTCCGAATTGATTCAAACGGCTATCCTCGCGGTGGACAAGGGTCAAATGGAAGCGGCCCGCACGCTGGGACTGAGCCGCGGGGAAGCATTGCGAAAGGTGGTCGTGCCGCAAGCCGTAAACGCGGTTATTCCGCCAATCGGCAACAACATGATCGCGCTTTTGAAAGACAGCGCGCTGGTGTCCGTGATCGGCGTGAGCGAACTGACGCTCTCGGCCCAACGCGTCATCGGCAAGACCTATCGCCCCTTCGAGTTCTACCTCGTCGCCGCGGCGTTCTACTACGTCATTAATCTTTGCATGGAGTGGGTGCAGCGCAAGATCGAGCGCCGCATTGCCGTTTCCCGCTGACAAACGAGGCTCGAGATGACCGAACACACACACTTCGTTGAAATCCGGCACGCGCAGAAATCCTACGGGGCGCTCGAGGTGCTCAAGGACATCAGTCTGAATGTCGAGCGCGGCCAGATCGTGGGCATTATCGGATCGTCCGGATCAGGAAAATCCACGCTACTGAGAGCAATCAACGACCTTGATCCGCTGACGGGCGGCGAAGTCTGGCTGGATGGCATCCAGGTCAACAAATCACTGCCGCACCGACAATATGAAAAGCATATCAACGCGATGCGCCAGCAAATCGGGATGGTGTTTCAGCATTTCAACCTATTTCCACATATGACCGTGCGCGAGAACGTGGCTATGGCACCGAAGCTTCTGAAGGAGATTTCGAAAGAAGAAGCCAATCAGCTGGCCGCGGAACAGCTCGACCACGTCGGAATGCTGGAGCGGATCGACTACTACCCGTCGCAGCTTTCGGGCGGCCAAAAGCAACGCGTCGCGATTGCGAGGGCGCTGGCGATGAAGCCAAAACTGATGCTTTTCGACGAAGCGACGTCCGCGCTCGACCCAGAACTCGTCGAAGAGGTCAACCAGGTCATGAAAAAGCTCGCTGAAGAACACATGACGATGATCATCGTCACGCACGAGATGGATTTCGCGGCCTCGGTCTGCGACCGGGTGCTTTTCATGGACAAGGGCGTCGTCGTTGAAGAAGGACCGCCCGAGGTCGTCCTTGAGAACCCGAGCCAGAAACGCACACGCGAATTCCTGCGCAAACATATCGAAGGTGCGTCGTGACCGACAAGGCTTCCTACCTGTTCTACCAGTCCCGCAGTCCACGTCCTTTTCTGGATTACGGCGACGGCATCTACTTGTTCGACGAAAGCGGCAAACGCTACATCGACGGGTCTTCCGGGGCGATGGTTTCGAATATCGGTCATTCTAACCCGCGCGTTCTGGAGAAGATGAAGGCGCAAATGGACAGAGCGACTTTCGGCTATCGGCTTCACTTTCGCACCCACCCGTCCGAGGGCTTGGCGGCCAAAACCGTCGCCATGACGCCCGAAGGACTTGATCGGGTGTTCTTTGTTTCGGGCGGTTCGGAGGCCGTGGAAAGCGCGATGAAGCTCGCGCGGCAATACGCCCTCACGCAGGGACAAAGCAGTCGCTACAAGGTGATTTCCCGCTTCCCGTCCTATCACGGCTGCACGTTGGGGGCGCTTGACCTGACGGGGTACGATCCCTTGCGTGAACCCTTCGCACCGATGATGGAGGGGATGCCAAAGATCGCCGCACCGGCGACCTATCTCGACCGCGACAATCTCAGCGACGAGGCGTCCGGCCTGAAATACGCGGAGCTCTTGCGTGACCGGATCCTGGAGGAAGGGCCTGAAACCGTGCTGGCGTTCGTGATGGAGCCCATCGGAGGAGCCTCCACAGGCGCTTTGGTCGCACCCGACAGTTACTATGGCCGCGTGCGCGAGATCTGCGACGAGTTCGGCGTGCTTCTGATCTATGACGAAGTCATGACCGGCGCGGGACGCACGGGCAAGTTCCTCGCTGCGGAGCATTGGGGCATAACGCCAGACATCGTCGCTTTGTCCAAAGGCTTCGGCGCGGGCTATGCGCCGCTCGGGGCAATCATTGCCGGCGCTCGGCTTGTCGAGCCGGTGCTGGACGCGGGCGGCTTTGCGCATGGTTTCACCTACGCGGGAAACCCACTCGCCTGTTCTGCAGGTCTCGCTGTCCTTGAGGAAATGGAAGAACAAGGTCTGATCGAGAATGCTGCCCGCATGGGCGAGGTCCTGATGTCAGAATTGCGGGACCTCATGGACCGTTACCCCTTTATCGGCGATGTGCGGGGAAAGGGGCTTCTGACGGCCTTCGAATTCGTGGCGGACCGCACCACGATGGAGCCTCTCGACCCGAAGCTTAACGCCTATGATCGACTGGTGGAGCTGGCCTATGAGCGCGGGTTGATCATCTATTCTCGCCGGACGCGCGGGGGCACGGCCGGGGACCATTTCCTGATCGCGCCGCCGTTGATCATTACGCAAGACCAGATCAAGGAGATGATGGAGATCCTGCGCGACGCATTGGATGCCTTCGCAACAGAGGTGGGCCTTCCGATCGAGGTGGCAGCATGAGGTTGTCCGACAAGCAATGCCGGATGGAAAGCGCCATCGCGCACATCAAGGATGGCGATACGGTATTGGTTGGAGGCTTTGGCGTTCCTGGCACACCGATGACACTGCTTCAGGCCCTCGTGAACCATGGGGCGCAGAACCTGACAGTTATCAAGAACGACGCGAACGAGCCGGGCATGGGGGTCGATCACCTCTTGAGGAACGGCCAGGTCTCTCGGTTGATCACGACGCATCTGGGCCTAAACAGCCACGCGATTGCCCTGATGAACGCGGGTACGATTGACGTGGAATTCAATGCACAGGGCATTTTGGCAGAGCGGATCCGGGCGGGCGGGGCCGGCATCGGGGCCGTGTTGAGCGATATCGGAATCGGCACTGAGCTGGCCGAAGGCAAACAAGTGGTCGAGGTCCGGGGTAAGGCCTATCTGGTCGAAACGGCGATCAGGGCCAATGTGGCGCTGCTTCACGCTGAGCTGTCCGATCCGTTCGGCAATCTCGCTTACGCGGCCACGGCCCGCAATTTCAACCCGCTCATGGCAATGGCGGCAGATCGTGTGATCGCCGAAACCGAGGCCGTTTTGCCCTTGGGGGCGCTGGCCGCGGATCGTGTCCATACGCCCGGTGTCTTCGTCGACCATGTCGTTGAACTCGAGCACCTGTCCGAGGAGTATGCCGTTGTCGAGCGCTAGTGAACGTTTGCTGGCGCGTGCCGCGCGGGAAATCACGCCGGGCATGGTCGTCAATCTGGGGATCGGGCTTCCGACGAAAGTGGTCAATCACGTGGAGCCGGACTTCGAAGTGTGCCTGCACACCGAGAACGGAATGACGGGGGTCGGTCGGACACTTCCGCTGGAGCACGCAAATCGCAACCTTATTGATGCCGGAGGCGCCTATGTGTCGGAGGTTCCCGGATCGGCCTTTTTCGACAGTGCCACCAGCTTTGCCATTGTGCGCTCGGGACGTCTCGACCTGACCATGCTTGGTGCCTTCGAGGTCGCCGCCAATGGTGATCTTGCAAACTGGAAAATCCCCGGCAAATTCAGTCCCGGAGTTGGCGGCGGCGTTGAGCTTGCGCAAAAGGCGCGACGCGTGGTGATCTTGACGTCTCAAGTAGACCGTGCAGGCAACCCGAAGCTCAAACAGGAGTGTTCCTTACCGCTAACGGCGCGTGCGTGCGTGGACCGGGTCGTCACGGATATGGCCGTGATCGATGTCGGGCCGGAGGGGTTCGAATTGGTCGAACTCGCTGACGGGATCACCCAGAACGAAGTCGCTGAAGCGACCGGCGCACCGCTGATCGTGCGACAGGGCACTCTCCCCCGATTTTGAGAAAGAAAGTATGCCGGACAATCTGAACACCCGCCTTTGCGATGCCGTCGATGCCGCGTTTGATGCGCAGGTCGAATTTTTGCTGGACCTCACCGCCCATCCGTCAACGCGTGGAAACGAGCGTTCGGCCCAAGACTTCATGGCGCAGGAACTGACGTCGCGCGGCTTTGAACTCGACCGCTGGCAGATCGATGTGTCCGAAATCCGACATCTGCCCGGTTTTTCGCCGGTTATGGCTCCTTACGAGGACGCGGTGAACGTCGTAGGCGCGCATCGTTCGGAAACCAAGACGGGTAAATCTCTGATCCTGAACGGACATATCGACGTGGTGCCTCCCGGACCTCTCGATATGTGGGAATACCCGCCCTTCGAGCCGAGGGTCGATGATGGGTGGCTCTATGGGCGCGGCGGAGGTGACATGAAGGCGGGGCTTGCCTCGAACCTTTTTGCGCTCGATGCGCTTGCGGCATGCGATTTGGCTCCGGCGGCCGACGTGTTTTTTCAATCCGTCGTGGAAGAGGAATGCACTGGGAATG
>DOUP01000116.1 GCA_003520545.1 Maritimibacter sp.
AGGCGTCATGTAGTTGTGGGCCAGTATGACGGCGTCCTTCTCGACCTTCAGCGTGTTGATCGCCTTGATATAAGGGGCGGCCCGCACGAAATCGGGCCACGGGACCACACGGTCCATCGCCTCGTAAATGTCGCGCATCTCTTCGGCCAAAGCCTCGTTCGGTGCGAGGTCATAGACCTCGGCCAGCTCCTGCCGCATGGTCCGGAAATCAAGCATGGTTACCCCCTGTGCCTCGGGTCTCGCCTTGGGACATACCGCGCCGTTAAAGCCCCTTGGTCCGTTACATGCAAGGTAAACTGCTGAATTTGCGCGGGATTAGGTCTGTCCTGCTGACCCAAATATGGGGGTTCGGGGCCGAAATTCAAGTCCGGCCCCGATTTTGGGCGATTAGCCGAGCACCGATTGGACCGCTTTGGCCATTTTGCCGGCAATCTCTTCGGCTTCCGCTTCGGTCAGGCAGAAGGGCGGTGCGAAGCCCATGATATCACCCTGCGGCATGGCCCGGCCGATGACGCCTTGCTCAAGCAGCGCGGCGGCGAGACCGTAGCCGACCTTGTCCGAGGCGTCGAAGAAGGTGCGGGTCTCACGATCCTTCACGAATTCCACGGCGCAGAGCATACCTTCGCCCCGGATATCGCCGACATTCGCGTGATCGCCGATGGCGTCTTTCATCGCGGCGTTCAGATGCGCGCCGACCTTGGCCGCGTTGTCGATGAGCTTCAGGTCATCGAGCAGCTTGAGGTTCGCGACCCCGGCGGCGGCCCCAATCGGGTGCGCGGAGTACGTCCAGCCATGGCCGATGGGTCCGTTCTCGTCGGTCCCTTGTTCCAGCACCTTCCACATCTTGTCCGATACGATCGAACCGGACAGCGGCGCGTAGGCCGAGGTGAGCCCCTTGGCGATGGTGATGAGATCGGGTTTCAGACCGTAATGCTCGGACCCGAACATGGACCCGAGACGACCGAAACCCGTGACCACTTCGTCCGCGACCAGAAGGATATCGTGCTTCTCGAGTACCTTCTGGATCGCCTCCCAATACCCGGCCGGCGGCGGCACGATGCCCCCGGTGCCCAGAACCGGTTCACCGATGAAGGCCGCGATGGTGTCGGCGCCTTCCTCTTCGATCAGGTTCTCCAACTCGGCGACGCAGTGATCCACGAAATCCGCTTCGGTCATGTTGAAGTCCGGGCGGCGGTAGTAATAGGGCGCTTCGGTGTGGATGACTTGGGCGAGCGGCAGGTCGAATTTCTTGTGGAACAACTCAAGCCCGGTGAGCGACCCGGTCATCAGGCCGGAGCCGTGGTAGCCGCGCCAGCGCGAGATGATCTTCTTCTTCTCGGGGCGGCCCAGGATGTTGTTGTAGTACCAGATCAGCTTGACGTTGGTTTCATTCGCGTCCGAGCCGGAGAGACCGAAGTAGACCTTGGACATGTGGTCGGGCGCGCGGTCGAGGATCATTTTGGACAGCGTGATCGAGACTTCGGTGCCATGACCCACGTAAGCGTGGTAATAGGCCAGCTCTTTTGCCTGATCCGCAATGGCTTCCGCGATTTCCTGACGTCCGTAACCGACGTTCACGCAGTAAAGACCTGCGAAGGCATCCAGAAGCTCGTTGCCGTCACGGTCGGTGATGTGACTACCCTTGGCGGTCTTGATCACGCGGTTCGGCGCCTCGCCCCGGGCGAATTGGCCCAGGTGGGTCGAGGGGTGAAAGAAGTTGTCGCGGTCCCACGCGTCGAGTTGATCGTTTTTCAGCATTGTTTTTCCTTTTCTGGTTCGGGTCGTCCCGCGCGGACGGAGTTTTCGCGAAAACTCCGGGGCGAAATCATCCCATGATTTCGGTCATGCCCAGTCGCGGCAGACGTATTTGATATCCATGAATTCTTCCATGCCCCGGCGCGCACCCTCGCGGCCCAGACCGGATTGCTTGGTGCCGCCGAATGGAATCGGTGCGCCGGTGACTTTGGTCCGGTTCACCGCGACCATGCCATACTGCAGCGCACGGCTGAGACGGTAGATACGGCGTGGGTCCATCGAATGGACGTAGGCGACGAGGCCGTATTCGGTGTCGTTGGCACGTTTGACCACTTCCTGTTCGGTGTCGAACGGCGTGATCGCGGCGACGGGGCCGAAAGTTTCTTCCTTCATGATCGCGGCGTCGTCCGGAACGTCCGCGAGAACCGTGGGCGCATAGAAGAGCTCCCCGTGCTCCAGAACCTTGCCGCCAGTCAGAACCTTGGCGCCCTTCTCGACCGCGTCCGCGACATGCTCTTTTTGCTTCGCCACCGCACGGGCGTTCATAAGCGGTCCGATGTCGGGATCGTCCATGCCTTTGCCCACGGTAAGCGCCTCGGTCGCCTTGGTGAATTTCTCGCAGAAGTCCTCATAGACCGCCCGCTCCACGTAAATGCGGTTCGCGCCAAGGCAATCCTGACCGGAGGTCGCCCATTTGGCTTTCATGGTTTCCTCGACCGCCTCGTCGAGATCGCAGCCTTTGAACACGATGACAGGCGCATGGCCGCCAAGTTCGAGCACCAGTTTCTTCACCGTGTCGGCGGACTGTCGATAGAGAAGTCGGCCGACTTCGGTCGAGCCGGTGAAGGAGAGCGCGCGGACGCGGCTGTCGGCGGTCCAAGGCTCCACGATTGTGGGCGCGTCTCCGGTCACGACGTTGAACACGCCCGCGGGGAGACCGGCGCGTTCCGCCAGTTCCGCCAGAGCGAGCGCCGAGAACGGGGTTTCGTGGCTTGGGTGGGCCACGATGGTGCAACCGGCGGCGAGCGCAGCCGCGGCTTTGCGGGTGAGCATCGCGGAGGGGAAGTTCCACGGCGTGATGAGCGCGACGACACCGACCGGTTCCAGCCAAAGCTCGACTTCCGCGTCGTGCAGATGCGACGTGACGCCTTCGATGTTCGGGCGCTTGGCTTCTTCGGCATAAAATTCGACGAAGGAGGCGGCGTAGTCGATTTCACCGCGGGCTTCCGAGATCGGCTTGCCCTGCTCCAGCACCATCATCTTGGCCAGGTCTTCCTTGTGCTCCAGCATCAGGTCGAACCAACGGCGCAGGATCGCGGCGCGTTCCTGGGGAAGCATGTAGGACCAATCGACGAAGGCGTCCTGTGCCGCATCGACCGCTTTGCGGCTGTCCTCGGCGGTCAGCTTGGCCACTTCGCCAAGCAAGGCACCGCTCGCCGGGTCGGTCACGTTGAACGTCGCCCCGTCCGAGGCCGCACACCACTTGCCGTTCACATAGGCAAAGCTGCGCAGCAGGCGGGGGTCGGCAATGTCCACCTTGGTCGGAATGGTCGTGTCGAGCATATCGGTCTCTCCTGTTCGCATGAGCCCATTTTGCGCAGGGACGAGAGAGGGAGAGGCCCATTTTGGTCTCTTGAAGAGATTTTTTCAGCGATTTCGGCGCGTCAGGAAGAGGAATCCTCTCCTGCGATCAATCCGAGCGGCGGAGCGCCCGGACCCTTGACCGGCTTGGTGACGATATAGGTGAAATACCGTCCCACCCCGATCCGGGCATCGAGCATCGCGTCCATCAGCCGCTGGTAGGCGTCGATGTCCGGTGCGACGACCTGGCAAAGGTAATCGAACCCGCCGCCCAGCGCCCAACAGGCAGTCACCTCGTCGTAGCGCCCGACGGCGTCCTCGAAGATCCGGAACGTGGCCGAGGTATGGTCGACCAATTCCACGGCGACGAACACCGTGACCGAAGGGCCGATCTTCTTCAGATCGAACCGCGCACCGTAACCCGTGATGACGCCCGCTTTCTCCAACCGCTTGAGCCGGTTCCAACAGGGCGTTGGCGACAGCCCGACGGCTTCGGCCAGCGCCGCTTTGGTAATCCGCCCGTCACGGGCAAGAACGGACAGGATCGAAAGGTCGGTGGCGTCAAGCGGCGTCATATCCAACTTCTAGGGCGCTGCGCCACCGGGGGGAAGCCCGTTCGCAAAAGACATTGAAGTCGCGCGACTTTCCCGCCACCGTGGCACGGATATCCACTTTCACCCCACAGGTTGCCCATGCCCCTCAAGAATGCGCATTTCACCAAAGCCGAATTTGACCGCCGTATCGCCCTGACCCGCGAGTCCATGGTCGAAGCGGGGATCGACGTTTTGTTCCTGACGAACCCGTCGAACATGAACTACCTCACCGGATATGACGGTTGGTCGTTTTACGTCCACCAAGGGGTTATCGTACCGCTCGAAGGCAATCCGATCTGGTGGGGCCGGATGCAGGATGCCAACGGCGCGAAACGCACGGTCTGGATGGAAGAAGAGGACATCATCTTCTACGCCGACCGCTATATCCAGGCGCCCGACATTCACCCGATGGAGGACCTGGCAAGCCACCTGCGGATCATGGGCTATGGCGACAAGCGCATCGCGGTGGAGATGGAGACCTATTTCTTCACCGCGCGCGCCTTTGCCGTTCTGGCGGTGGGTCTGCCCGAAGCCGAGTTCATAGACGCCTCGACGCTGGTGAACTGGGTGCGGGTGCGCAAGTCCGACGAAGAGCTGGCCTTCATGCGCCGTGCCGCACGGATTTCCGAATTGGTGATCGACCGGGCGATGGAAATCGCAGAGCCGGGGATGCTAAAACACAACCTTGTCGGCGAATTGTTCAAAACCTCGGTGCACGGCGAGGACGACAGTTGGGGCGACTATCCGGCCATCGTGCCGCTCCTGCCCTCTGGCGAGGACGCGAGTGCGCCGCATCTGACATGGAACGGGGAAGCGCTGAAGAAGGGCGAAGCGACCTTCATTGAGCAATCCGGCTGTTACCGCCGCTATCACGCGCCGCTCAGCCGCACGATTTTCTTCGGCAAGCCGCCTAAATTCATGCTCGATGCCTCGGAGGCGCTGACCGAGGGGTTGAACCAGGGGATCGAAGTCGCGCGGGCCGGCAACCGGGCCTGTGACATTGCCCGCGCCCTGGACGTCGAATTGCTGAAGGTCGGGATCGAGCGACCGAACCGGGCGGGCTATGCCGTGGGCCTGTCCTACCCTCCGGATTGGGGCGAACACACTGTGTCGATCCGGGCCTTCGACGAGACGGTTCTGGAACCGGGAATGACCTTCCACTTCATGCCGGGGCTCTGGATGGACGACTGGGGGCTGGAGACGACCGAAACGATCCTCATCACCGAGGACGGACCGGCGCAGACGCTCTGCAACGTGGAGCGCAAACTGTTCGTCAAGGACTGACGGAGAGCCGTCCGGGCGCCGACACCTCCGCGCGCCAATCGGCAGCGTAGCCCTGAAGGTGCCTGTGGTCGCGGGCCGAGCCGACCGGCACCGTTGGTGCGGGTTCGGCCTGGCTGTCAGCCAACAGCGAGGCGCCGACGCTTGTTCCCGTCGCCGAATGCGACAGGTGGACCGGGCGACCCAAAGCTGCCTTGAGCATCGAGACGAAATGGTTGTTGCGCGCGAAGGGGCCTTCGACAAGGGTTGGCCCCCGACCTCCGATCATCGACAGGCATTCGGCGGTCATGAGGGCGAGATACCATGACAGGGCCACGTTCTTTTCGCCGGGCGACATGTCGGACGTGCTCCAGCCGCCAGAACGACCGGGAAAGGGTCCGGACCCGGTTTCTATCGCGGGCAAGAGGTAGAGCCGCTCGCGCAGGACACGTTCCGCATCGGTCGTGGTGGCATCGGCTGTTTCACCCCTCAACAACTCGAACTCGCGTCCCCCCATGAAACGGGCGCTGGGGGTGGGATCACCAAGACCGTTTACATTGACGAGCGCGTCGCGCGCGGGATCGAGGGTAACGGCCGCGCCACCAATGGCCATCGAGATGACCCATGTTCCCGTCGAGACCACCGAAAAGGGGCCGCGCATCTGGCGCAGGTGCGGCAGCAGCGACGCGTTGGAATCGTGGATGCCCGACATGACGGGTGTCTCGGGCGCCAGCCCTGTTGCCCGGACAACGGCGGGCAAGAGCGTGCCGGCCACGTCCCCCGCCAATGCGAGGGGGGCCATCTTGTCGGTAAGGCCCAGCGCCGCGACCAGCGACGAGAAACACGCCTCGCGCGGGTTCCAAAGGTCTGTATGGCAGCCGAGCGAGGTCAATTCGGTCGCATAGTGCCCGGTCAGACGACCGGACCAATACTGCGGATAGCTGACGACCTCTGCTACCCGATCGCGCAGTCCCGCCTGGGTTTCCAGCATCCAGTGAATTTGCGCGCCAGCGTTCAGCCCCATTGGCAAGCGAGGCGAACCGGTCTCGGCGAAGTCCGGACGCAGGCTGTCGTAGTCAGTCGCCAAACTGTCCGGGCCGGTATGCTCATAATCCATCACGGGCGTGGCGAGGTCGCCGCGCGCGTCGAGCAGCGCGAATGTCGCGCCATGGGTCGTCACGCTTATCCTGTCGATCCCATGCTCTGCCTGCATCTGCTTGAGACTGGCGAGAAAGAACGCCCATATCCCCTCGACATCGAAATGCGGATAGGGCGGTGCCGGGCGCACGCGATTGGGACGCGTCACCACGGCGATCTCGCTCATGGTGTCCGTGTCGACCAGCGCCACCTTGGCGTTGGTCTTGCCTATGTCGAGAACCGCGACCCGCATCAGGGCATATGAAACATGGGGGTGAGCGATTTGGCGACCGGTTCGTTGTCCGGCCGTGTCTCCATCACGTCCGCCATATGGGCCCACCAACGCTGCATGATTTCGGTCGCGGGCAGATCATCCATCTTGTGATCTTCCGTGCGCCAGAGCACGCCGAACAGGATGTTCGTCTCCTCGTCCAGATGGATGGAGTAATCCGACACACCCGCCCCGTGCAGCAGGTCGACCAACTCGGGCCAGATCTCGTCATGCCGTTTCTTGTATTCTGCGGCCATGCCGGGATTGAGCTGCATCTTGAAAGCGTGCTTCTCCATTACGACCGTCTCCACATATCCCAAAGACGGGGGAGCGCGATCACCCCGATGAGCATCGCGCCGATGAAGATCGACATCACGATGCCGGGGACGTTGAGCAGCCCGAGGCCGAAGGTCACGAGGCCCATGACAAAGGCCGCGATGACCACACCGGGGATCGTGCCGGAGCCACCCAGGATGGAAACACCGCCCAAGACCACCATGGTGACGACCTCAAGCTCCCAGCCGAACCCGATCGAGGGGCGTGTGGAGCCCAGTCGTGAGGTCAGGCAGATCGCCGCGACCCCTGCCATGAGGCCCGTGAGCAGGAACAGGATGAACTTCACCCGCGCCACCCGGATACCCGAGAAGGACGCCGCGGTGGCGTTGTTGCCGATGGTATAGATCGTGCGGCCGAAATTGGTGCGATGAAGGACCACGTAGTAGATCACGGCCAGCACCGCGAAGAGCAGGAATTCGAACGAGAAGACCCACCAGACATAACCCTGCCCGAAGAAGGCGAAGTCGGACGGGTAGCCGCGATAGGCACCGTCGCCGAGGATGATATAGCTGATCCCCCGGAAAAGGCTCATGGTCCCGATGGTGACGACGATGGAGGGCAGCCCCATGACCGTAACGAGAACGCCGTTGAACGCCCCCGCTGCAAGCCCCACGACCAGCCCGATCAGGACCAGTTCGGTTGTACCGGCCCCGACCTGCGCCGCCGCACCCATTGCCGTGGAAGCCAGCGCGATGATCGACGCGACCGAGAGGTCGATCTCGCCCGAAATGATCAGGAGGGCCATGGCGAAGGCGATCATCGCCTTTTCCGTGAAGTTGAACGTGGCATCCGACAGGTTCCACGCGTTCAGGAAATAGGGCGAGGCGAAGCTGTTCGCGATGAAGATCAGGATCGCCACGCCGAGGAGCAGGACTTCCCAGCTTTTCAGGAGCCGCGCCGCGTTGGATTGCAGGCGGTCGGGAATGTGGCGGGGGGATGTTGCGTCACTCATGCCTGTGCTCCATGTGCCTGCGCCCGGCGCAGGATGATGCGGCCCTTGGCCTTTGCGCTGCGGGCGTTGAACGCCACTGCGGTGATGATCGCTGCGCCGGAAATCGCCATCTGCCAGAAGGGCGAGATATCGACGACCGGGAGCGCGTTCTTCACGATACCGAGAAAGAGCGCGCCGAGGATCGTGCCAAGGATGGTGCCCGCGCCCCCCGCGATCGAGATACCGCCGATCACGCAGGCCGCGACGACCTCGAGCTCGAATCCCGCCGCGATATCAACATAGGCGACCGCGTAGCGCGCGACCCAGAGATAGCCGGTCAGCCCAGCGAGAGCGCCGGAGATCACGAAAGCCCAGAACTGCGTCTTGCCCACGTCGATCCCGGCATAGACCGCCGCGTGCGGGTTGCCGCCGACCGCGTAGAAGGACCGGCCCAGCGGCGTGCGGGCGATCAGGAGGAAGAACCCGGACGCGATGGCAATGGCAATCCATGCCATGACAGGAAGGCCGAGAAAGACCGTGCGCGGGAAGCCGGTGAAGGCCTTGCTCATTTCATGCGCGTTGACCCACTCGCCATTGGATATGAGGAAGATGATCCCGCGATAGATCGTCATCGTGCCCAGTGTGACAACGATAGGCGGGATCGCGAGTTTCCAAACGAGGAGGCCGTTGAAAGCTCCCATGATGGCCCCGAGACCGACAGCGATAGCGAGGATCACGATCACCGGCACCCCCGGCATCGCTGCGTTCAGCATCGCACAGACCATGCCGGTGAGCGCAAGGTTCGCCGCCACCGAAAGGTCGATGCAGCGGGTCAGGATCACGACCGTCTGGCCGAGAGCGAGAAGCAGGAGCGGCGAGGTATCGGTGAAGACGCGGGCAAGGTTGTCGGGCGCGACAAAGCCCGGAAAGCGGCTGGATATCAGGGCCAGAAGGACGAGCATCGCCCCCGCGAGGATCGCCTCGCGTGATTTCAGGAACGCGATCATTGGTCCTCCTCCCCGATGCCCGCCGCATGGCGCACGAGCGTTTCCGGCGTCAGGTCGTCTCCTTCCAATTCGGCGGCGATCAACCCTTCGCGCATGACGATCACCCGGTCGGACATGCCCATCACCTCGGGGATTTCGGAGGAGACCATGATCACCGCCAGACCCTGCGCCGCGAGTTCGGCCATGAACGCATGAACGGCCGCTTTGGACCCGATGTCGATGCCCTTGGTGGGCTCGTCGAGAATGATGACCTTGGGCTTGGTGGCGAGCCACTTGGCGATCACCACCTTCTGCTGGTTGCCACCCGACAGGTTGCCCACGTCCTGATCCAGCGCGGCGGCGCGCAGGTCGAGCCGCTCGGTGTATTCCCGCGCCATCGCGAATTCCTCGGAGAGGCGCAGGAACCCCGCGCGCGACGTCTGGCTCAGCGACGGGAGCGTGATGTTCTGGAAAATCGGCAGGCCGATCACCGCGCCTTGCTTGCCGCGATCCTCGGGGACATAGACGATGCCATTGCCCACTGCGTCGGCAGGCGAGCGGATGACCTTGATGTCGCCGTCAATCTTGACCACGCCTTTGGAAGGCTTGGTGATCCCGAAGAGCGATTGCATCACCTCGGACCGACCGGCACCGACGAGACCGTAAAAGCCCAGGATTTCACCTTTGCGCAGGGTGAAGGCGATGTTGTCGAACTCGGTCGGGTGGCTATAGCCCACGACTTGCAGAACCGCTTCGCTTGGCGCGTGGTCGCGTTGGGGGAAGATCTGGTCTACGTCACGCCCTACCATGAGCCGCACCAGATCGGCCTCGGCGATCTCGGAAATCAGGCCCTCGCCGACGTGCTGGCCGTCACGGAACACGGTGAACCGGTCGGCGATGCGGAAAATTTCGTCGAACTTGTGGCTGATGAACAGGATCGCCCGCCCCTCGGACTTCAGGCGCTCGACCAGCTCGTAGAGCTCTTCGATTTCCTTGTGACTGAGAGCGGCGGTCGGTTCGTCCATGATGACGACGCGCGCGTCCACCGACAGCGCGCGGGCGATGGCGACGAGGTGCTTGGACGCGATCCCCAGGTCACGAAGCGGCATATCGGGGTCGAGGTCAGCGTCGATCCGGTCGAGGATCTCGCGGGACTTCGCGCGCATTGTCGGCCAGTCGATCAGGCCGAACCGGCCACGCGGCGCATGGCCGATGAATATGTTTTCGGCGACGGTGAGTTCGTCGAAGAGCACCGTCTCTTGATGGATGGCAGTAATCCCGGCCGCGCTGGCATCCTGCGCGGTGGCGAAGTGCATCTCTTCACCCGCGACCCGGATGGTGCCGGCATCAGGTTGATAAATCCCGGTCAGGGTCTTCACGATGGTCGACTTGCCCGCGCCATTCTCGCCCACGAGAGCGGTCACCTGGCCGGGGTAGAGGTCGAGCGAAACCCCGTCGAGCGCCTTGACGCCCGGAAAGGTCTTGGTGATCCCGTCGAGGGTCAGCACGGGGGCGGTATCCACCGCGGATGCCACCTGCGCTTTGGTCTCGATGCTCATTTGCATCGTGGCCTCCGATCAGCAGAAAAAGGTGCCCCGGCGGGAGAGAAGTCTCTTACGCCGGGGCGGGAGGAAATCAAAAGATGTCCTTGAATTCGTCGATATTCGACTCGTCGTAAACGAACGGATCGGCCATCGCGCCTTCCTTGTTTTCATCCAGCGTGAGCGCGCCCATACGCCCCATCGGGATCTCGGCGCCCGCCTCGGCGGTGGCCTGCTCGGTCGCAAGCTGGTAGGCGAGATAGGTCGCGGAGTACCCAAGGTCGATCGGGTTCCAGATCGCGAAGGATTTGGACGCGCCGCTCTCGATGGCGCCGGCCATCTCGGACGGGAGACCAAGGCCGGTCACATTCACTTCCCCGACCTTTCCGGCGTCTTCCACGGCACGAGCCGCAGCCACGATGCCCACCGAAGTCGGCGCGATGATGGCGTCGAGGTCCGGGTAGGTCTGCATCAGGCCGGTGGCTTCGCGATAGGATTTGTCCGCGAGGTCGTCGCCATAGACGGTGCCGACCACTTCGATGCCCGGGTAATTGCCCATCACCTTGTTCATTTCTTCCATCCAGATGTTCTGGTTGGTCGATGTCGTGGTGGCCGACAGAAGCGCGACCTTACCACCATCGGGAAGCTCGTCGGCGGCGAGCTTGATGATCATGTTGCCGATCAGCGGGTTCGACGACGGGTTCAGGTGCAACATCCGGCCCTCGGGCGCGACGCCGGAGTCCCATGAGATGACCTTGATCCCGCGCTGCATGGCCTTTTTCAGGGCAGGCACCAGCGCGTCGGTGTCGTTCGCGGAAATCGCGATGGCATCCACCTGCTGCGCGATCAGCGAATTGATGACCTCGATCTGGCCTTCCGCGGTGGTGTCGGTCGGACCGGTATAGATGACCTCGACGTTCCCCAGCTCTTCGGCGGCTTCCTCGGCGCCTTTCGCGGCGGCTTCAAAGAAGCCGATACCCAGCGCCTTCACGACCAGCGCGATACGGACATTATCGTCCTGAGCCTGTGCCCCGGTTCCTGCGACCATCATCGCAGCAAGCGCGACGCCTCCGAACATCCTTCTTGTCATACTCATGGTTAAACCTCCCTGGTTGAGTATTTCCTGGCCGCGAGTTTATCCCGCGTCCGTCTTTCTTGCGCCCGCAGACGGGGCCACAATCACCCGGACCTCCGCCGCTTCGAGCATCGAAGCGACACGGTCCGAAATTCCTTCGTCGGTGATGACGATGCTGATCCGTTCAAGTCCGCACAGGACGAGCGACGAGCGGTTCTCGAACTTCGAGCTATCGACCAGCACCACCAGCTCGTCAGCTTGACCGATGAGCTTTTCCTCCGCCTGAATGAGCAGCGGATCGTTTTCCATCAGGCCCATCGGTCCGATCCCGTAGGCCCCCATGAACATGCGCTTGGCGTAATAGTGCCGCGTCATATCGTTCTCGAAGGGGCTGAGAATGATGTTCTGTTCGCGGTAGAGCGCACCACCCGGCACCATGACGGTGTTCTTGGTGTGCTTGAGCAGGTGTTCCGCGATCGGGAAGCTGTTGGTCATCACCTGCACCCGGCGGTTGACCAGGTGGTGGACCATTTGAAACGTTGTCGTCCCGCCGTTGATGATGATCGGGTCGCCATCGTCACAGAGCGCGACCGCTTCACGCGCGATTACCTGCTTTTCCTCGGCGTTGATCGCCTGGTTTACAGCGAAAGGCCGGCCGGCCAGCCCCGGCAAGGGCGGCGGCGCGAGCGACTCGACCCCACCGCGCACACGGCGCAGGCGTTTTTCCCTGTCGAGCGTCGCAATGTCGCGGCGGATCGTTGCCTCGGAGGTTTCCGTCAGCGCCACAAGTTCACCCACCGTCACGATGGGGCGTTCCTGTACCGCAGACAGAATAAGCCGGTGGCGTTCCGTTTCGTGCATCGAGGTCCTCCCGTTCCATTCAGCATGCCCGATTCTGGTCATGCGTCAATCAAAAGTTTTCATTTCCAATCATACTGCGGTGCAGCATGATTGTTTGTGATTGGTTTTGGTTGACTTAGTCTTGCGACTTGCGCAGGGTTCGGTCAAAGGCTTTGGCCGCCAATCGCGGCCCATATGGGAGGAATAGCATGCTGACGCGCGCCGAAAACCGGCTGGAAAATCTGTGGGATGACGCAAAATCCGAAGGGATGAGCGAGTCGGAAAAGCTGCTGTATCGCTCGAACCT
This sequence comes from Maritimibacter sp., assembly GCA_003520545.1. Taxonomy (GTDB): domain Bacteria; phylum Pseudomonadota; class Alphaproteobacteria; order Rhodobacterales; family Rhodobacteraceae; genus Maritimibacter. Next base: position 12,614 of record DOUP01000116.1, read on the forward strand.
TCTCGGGTCCGACAAGCGAATCACGAACTACGGCGGCGGCAACACCTCGGCCAAGGTGATGGAGAAAGATCCGCTCACCGACGAGATGACCGAAGTGCTCTGGGTCAAAGGGTCCGGTGGCGATGTCGGTTCGATCAAGATGGACGGTTTCGCGACGCTTTACATGGACAAGCTGAACGCGCTGAAAGGCCTCTATCGCGGTGTCGACTACGAGGACGAGATGGTCGGCTACCTGCCCCATTGCACCTTCAACCTGAACCCGCGCGCGGCGTCGATCGACACCCCGCTGCACGCCTATGTGCCGAAAAAACACGTCGACCACATGCACCCCGACGCCATCATTGCCATCGCCGCCTCCAGGAATTCGCAAGAGCTCACGCAGGAGGTCTTCGGCGACGAGATCGGTTGGCTCCCGTGGAAAAAGCCGGGCTACGAACTGGGTCTCTGGCTTGAGGATTTCTGCAAGAAGAACCCGGACGCCAAAGGCGTGGTGCTGGAGAGCCACGGTCTCTTTACCTGGGCGGATGACGCGAAGGAGTGTTATGAACTGACGCTCCAGATCATCCAACGTGCGATGGACTGGTTCGCGGACAAGACCGCCGGGCAGGACGCTTTCGGTGGTGCCATCCACGAAAGCCTCGCCCCCGAGGCACGCCGCGCTGTCGCCGCGCGCCTGATGCCCGCAATCCGCGGCTTCGTATCCGGCAACCAGCACATGGTCGGTCATTTCGAAGACAGCGACACGGTTCTGGAATTCGTCAACGCGAAAGACATGGAACCGCTCGCGGCGTTGGGCACCTCCTGCCCCGACCACTTCCTTCGCACGAAGATCCGCCCGCTGGTCGTGGCCTTCGACCCCGCGAAGAACAATCTCGACGAGGTCATGGACGGGCTGGCTGGCCAGATCGCGGAGTACCGGGAAGACTACAAAGCCTATTATGACCGCTGCAAACACGACGACAGCCCGGCCCTGCGTGACCCGAATGCGGTGGTTTACCTGATCCCCGGCGTCGGCATGATTACGTTCGCCAAGGACAAGGCGACCGCCCGCGTTTCCGGTGAGTTCTACATCAATGCGATCAACGTGATGCGCGGGGCCTATGCCGTTTCGGAATATGTCGGTCTGCCCGAACAGGAAGCCTTCGACATCGAATACTGGCTTCTCGAAGAGGCCAAGCTGCAACGTATGCCCAAACCAAAATCTCTGGCCGGTCGCGTGGCGCTGGTCACGGGTGGCGCAGGTGGCATCGGATCGGCCACCGCTGAACGGTACCTCTCGGAAGGTGCCTGTGTCATGCTTGCCGACATCAACGAGGAAGGCCTCAACGCGACCAGGGACAACCTCGTCCAACGCTTTGGCAGCGACGTGGTGCGCACCGTGGCGATGAACGTGACCGACGAAACGGCGGTTGCGGCCTCTTACGCGGATATCTCGGTCGAGTTCGGTGGTATCGACATCCTGGTGTCCAACGCCGGCATCGCCTCTTCCGCCCCGGTCGAAGAGACCACGCTCGATCTTTGGCAGAAGAACATGGACATCCTGTCCACCGGCTATTTCCTCGTCTCGCGAGAAGCGTTCAAGGTCATGCGCGTGCAGGACATCGGCGGTTCCATCGTCTTCGTGGCGTCCAAGAACGGTCTTGCGGCAAGTCCGAACGCCTCGGCCTATTGCACCGCCAAGGCGAGCGAGATCCATCTAGCCCGCTGCCTCGCGCTCGAGGGTGCCGAAGCGGGCATTCGCGTGAACGTGGTGAACCCGGACGCCGTTTTGCGCGGTTCGAAAATCTGGGAAGGCGATTGGCTCGACCAGCGAGCTTCGACCTACGGGACGGACAAGGAGGGGCTGGAGGAGATGTACCGCAACCGGTCCATGCTCAAGCGTTCGGTCCTGCCGGAGGATATCGCGGAAGCCGCCTATTTCTTTGCCGCCGATTCCTCGTCAAAATCGACGGGCAATATCGTGAACGTGGACGCAGGCAACAAAGAAGCCTTCACACGTTGAGCCGTCCTGGGGGTGGTGCGCTACCCCCGCCAACGGGAGGAAACGAGCATGCGGCTGTCACAGTGCCACAACTTCCATGATTTCAGACGTCTCGCCAAACGCCGGCTGCCGTCGCCGATCTTCGACTACATCGACGGCGGCGCCGACGACGAGGTGACGATGCGGCACAATTCGGCAGCCTTCGAGGCCGTCGACCTGGTGCCGCATGTGCTGCGCGGCACCGAGGATGTGGACCTGTCGGTCGAGATCATGGGACAAAAGCTGGCCCTGCCCTTCTACCTGTCCCCCACCGCGCTCCAACGCCTGTTTCATCACGAGGGAGAACGGGCCGTGGCGGCAGCGGCGGCGAAACACGGCACCATGTTCGGCGTTTCCAGTTTGGGCACCGTCAGTCTTGAGGAGTTGCGCGCCAAACACGACACACCGCAGGTCTACCAGTTCTATTTCCACAAGGATCGGGGCCTGAACCGCGCCATGATGCAACGCGCGAAAGAGGCTGGGGTCGACGCCATGATGCTGACCGTCGACAGTATGACCGGCGGCAACCGCGAGCGTGACAAGCGCACCGGGTTCTCAATTCCCTTCAAACTGACGCTGAACGGCATGGCGCAATTCGCGATGAAACCCATGTGGGGGATCAACTACGTCACGCATGAGAAATTCGCCCTGCCCCAGCTCGACGACCATGTCGATATGGGCGGCGGCACCATGTCGATCGGGCGGTATTTCACCGAGATGCTGGACCCCACGATGAATTGGGACGATCTCGCGGAGATGGTCGAGCTTTGGGACGGCAAGTTCTGCCTGAAAGGGGTCATCCATCCGGACGACGCAGCCCGCGCCGCCGAGGTCGGTTGCGACGCGGTGATCCTGTCAAACCATGGCGGACGACAGCTTGACGGGTCCATCGCACCCTTCGACGCGCTCGAAGGCATTGTGGATCAGGTCGGCGACAAGCTCGACGTCATCATGGACAGCGGCATTCAGCGCGGCACCCATATCGTCAAGGCGCTCGCCATGGGCGCCAAGGCCGTCGGCATCGGGCGCGGCTACCTGTTCCCGCTCGCCGCGGCCGGACAGGCGGGGGTCGAACGGATGGTCGGGCTGCTCAAGGACGAAGTGGAACGTGACATGCGCCTGATGGGAGCGGCCAGCGTGGCCGAACTCAACCGCACCATGCTTCGCAAAAGATGACGCCGGGCGACCGGCAGGGAGGACACATGACATACGATTCCGCAAAAGACGCCTTCGCCGCATGGGGCGTTGACACCGAAGTCGCAATTGACGCGCTCGGCCAGATCCCGATCTCGGTGCACTGCTGGCAAGGTGACGATGTGGTGGGGTTCGAACAGAAAACCGGCGCGTCAGGTGGTGGCATCCAGGCCACGGGCAACCACCCCGGTCGCGCCCGCACCCCGGACGAGCTGCGCGCGGATCTGGAGTTCGCATACTCGATGATCCCCGGCAAACACCGGCTCAATCTCCATGCTTTCTACCTCGACACGGACGAGACACCGGACCGCGACGAGATCGAGTTCAAGCATTTCGAGCCATGGGTCGACTGGGCCAGGGATCAGGGCATCGGCCTCGATTTCAACCCAACCTTCTTTGCGCACAGCAAGGCCGACGACAATTTGACCCTCAGCCACCCCGATCAGGGCATCCGCGACTTCTGGATCGAACATGGCAAGCGCTCCCGCGAGATCGCAGCCCGAATGGGCGCGGCACAGGGCACGCCGTCCGTCAACAACATCTGGGTGCCGGACGGGTCCAAGGACACGCCCGTAGACCGTATGTCCGCCCGTCGAAGGCTGGAGGCATCGCTGGATGAGATGTTCGCCCCGGCTCACGACAAGGCGCATCTGCTCGACGCGGTCGAATCCAAGCTCTTTGGGATCGGCGTCGAGGCGATGACAGTTGGCAGCCACGAGTTTTACCTGGGCTACGCGATCCGAAAGGGCACACTTCTCTGCCTCGACATGGGCCACTTCCACCCGACCGAGAACATCGCGGACAAACTGTCGTCGGTGGCGCTTTCGGTGGACGAGTTGCTCCTCCACGTCTCCCGCCCGATGCGTTGGGATTCCGACCACGTCATCCTTCTCGACGACTCGATCCGGCAAATGGCACAGGAACTGGTCTTTGCCGACCTGCTGGACCGCACCCACATCGGGCTCGATTTCTTCGACGCAACGATCAGCCGGACGGCGGCCTGGGTCATCGGCGTGCGCAACATGCAAAAGGCGCTGCTCGAAGCGCTGCTCATGCCGCAAGCGCGTCTCAAGGCCGCGGAAGAGGCACTCGACCTCACCACGCGCTTCGTTCTGACTGAAGAGCTAAAGGACCTGCCGTTCAGCGCCGTCTGGGCCGAGTTCTGCGCCCGGAACGAGCGACCGACAGGCAGCGCGCTTATCCGCGATCTCGACGGATACCAGGCGCGTGTTGCAGCCCGCAGTTAATCAAGGTTTGTGGCACAACCCAGGAGCCCTTGGACAGGCGTCAGGAATGTCCCATTCGCCGCCTCCCGGACTGCGCTCTTGACGCGCCCCGCCACGCGCGCTCACACCCAGCCGTGCTGCGACGACATCTAGCCGCTGTCCAAGAAGGTCGCCGCAAAGGCCGCTTCGTGTCCGTCTTGCCAGATGCAGTGTCGTCCATGGATGTCGGCTTTGAGAGACCCCTTCCATGCCGCAAGACTGATAGACTAGGCACACATAGTGCTGGGGGCATGACGAGTGGTTGTGTTTTCCGCGCATATGGGTTTTATGCGCCCCTGATAGCGTAAGGACCCGGTGAAAGCCCGGGTGGCTCTTCCGGCCGCTGATCCGCCGGATAACCCCTTAGATAAGCCCAAACTGCAATGCCGGATCGTCTCAGGAGAGGCATTCCGACTCAGGGTATTGGACTGTTCAATATGATCTCAATTTCTGATTACCGACAGCAATGGTTCGGTAATATTCGCGGCGATGTGCTTGCAGGTGTCGTCGTGGCGCTGGCGCTGATACCCGAAGCCATCGCCTTCTCTCTCATCGCCGGCGTGGACCCCAAGGTGGGTCTTTTCGCCTCGTTCTCAATTGCCGTTCTCATTGCCTTCACAGGCGGACGACCAGGCATGATTTCAGCCGCCACCGCGGCCACAGCCGTCCTCATGATTACGCTCGTGAAGGATCATGGCCTCGAATACCTTCTGGCCGCGACCGTTCTCGCGGGGCTTTTGCAGATTGGGGCAGGGCTTCTAAAGCTCGGGCGTTATATGCGCTATGTTTCGAAGTCGGTCATGACCGGGTTTGTGAATGCGCTGGCAATCTTGATCTTCATGGCACAGCTCCCCGAGCTGAACCTGAACAACCCCGGCGTCACCTGGCTCACATATGCCCTGGTGGCAGCCGGGCTGGCGATCATCTATCTTTTCCCTCGCCTGACGACAGCCGTCCCGTCGCCGTTGGTGACGATCATCGTCCTGACCTTGCTTGTCGTGGTTATGGGCTGGGACGTCCGAACGGTGGGCGACATGGGCGCGCTGCCGGACACGCTTCCGTTTTTCCTTATTCCGGACGTGCCGCTGACCTTCGAGACCCTGATAATCATCTTCCCGTACTCCGCAGCGATCGCGGTCGTGGGACTGCTTGAAAGCCTGATGACGCAGAACATCGTGGACGACCTGACCGACACCAAGTCCAACCGCAACCAGGAATGCATCGGGCAAGGTATCGCGAATACCTGTACGGGCTTCATCGGTGGCATGGCGGGTTGCGCGATGATCGGCCAGTCGATCATTAACGTGAAATCCGGTGGGCGGGGCCGTCTTTCGGCCTTCACCGCTGGCGTCGTGCTCCTGATCCTTGTCGTGGGGCTGGGTGACCTCGTTGCCCGCATCCCGATGCCTGCGCTGGTCGCCATCATGATCATGGTGTCCATCGGCACCTTCTCCTGGTCTTCGATCAAGGCGCTAAAAGTCCATCCACGTTCGTCCTCCATCGTGATGATCGCGACGGTCGTGACAGTGGTCTATACGCACAACCTCGCCATTGGCGTTCTGGTGGGGGTCCTGCTGTCGGGCATCTTCTTTGCAGGCAAGATCGCGCAGCTCTTCCGCATATCGTCGACCTTGTCTGCCGATCAGCGCGAACGAACCTATGTGGTCGAAGGCCAGCTTTTCTACGGGTCGGCCGAAGATTTCGCGGACGCCTTCGACTTCCGGGAAGCACTTGACCGTGTCATCATCGACGTAAGCCGGGCCCATATCTGGGATATCAGCTCCGTTCAGGCGTTGGATATGGCGATCCTGAAGTTTCGCCGAGAGGGTTCTGAAGTCGAGGTTATTGGCATGAACGATGCAACGGAAACGCTCGTCGACAAGCTTGCGATACATGACAAGCCCGGCGCGATGGAAAAATTGACGGGGCACTGAGGGAGGACCACCATGGACAAGATACTGACACTACTGGACGGCTCGGCCTATTCCGAGAGCGTCTGTCATCATACGGCATGGATCGCTCAGAAGCTCGGCGCCAGCGTGGAAGCCATGCATGTGCTGGGCCGCCGCGAAGGCGCTACCTCGACAGATCTTTCCGGGGCACTGGGCCTTGGCGCCAGGACCGCGCTTCTGGAAGAACTGTCCACACTGGATGAACAGCGCGCAAAGCTCGCACTGGCGAAGGGCCATGCTATTCTGGAAGATGCGAAGGCGATCCTTGAAAAAGACGGGATTCCGCATGTGAACCTACGCTTGAGAAAGGGTGACCTTCTGGAAGCAGTCCGTGAGCTCGAGGGCGAGATTCGCGCAATCACCATCGGTAAACGCGGGGAAGGGTCCGATTTCGCCTCCGGGCACCTGGGGTCGAATCTCGAACGGATCGTGCGCACCTCCAAGGTGCCAGTGTTCGTGGCATCGCGGGAGTTTCGCCCGATTTCGAAGGTTCTCGTCGCCTATGACGGGAGCGCAAGTGCCAAGATCGCTATCGAGCGCATGTCAACCAGCCCGGTTTTTGCTGATCTCGACGTTTGCGTGCTCAGTGTGGCCCAAGATAACACTGACGCCCAGAGAGTCGCTGATGAAGCGGTCTTGAAGCTTCAAGCGGCCAATCTCACGGCTTCCTCCCGCATCGCGACAGGTGAACCCGAAGATGCCTTGACCAAGCTGGTATCTGAAGAGGGGTTCGATCTTCTGGTGATGGGGGCTTATGGCCACAGCAGGATCAGGAGCCTCATTATCGGGTCCACGACCACTGCAATGATTCAATCGGTGAAAATTCCTGTTCTCCTGTATCGTTAGTGCTCACGCGGCCCGCTGGGGCCGCGTGACAGAGCATTGGACCCGCACAGCCGACATTCACAATTTCCAATCGGACGACAGCTTTTTGTGAGCCGTCCCCGAAATTGGGACACTGACAGGAATACCTTGGGGCATCTGTCGTAACGGGTTGCGACACGCCGCCAGTCTTTCAGACGGGCAAAGCTGTTCTCGATTTGATGGCGCTTTCGATAGCGGACCTCATCGCGGGGGATCCCGCCAACGCAACCCATTGCGATTGATGAAGATAAGTCCGGATAGCACGCGTTATTCAGTCACACGCGGCTTCCCGCGCGACTTCGGGAGGAAAGGTTCGAGCTTCGCCGTCTGCGCGCCTGTCAGCCAGTAGAGGTCACTCATATCACTGCTCCGTTTTGGAAGCCGTGACTCACGCCCTAGACCGGAAAATGACCCTCACACGATTGGCCTGACGGCCAACGCGGCATGGAACGTGCTTGCCAAACGAGAGCCACACGCTCCAAGGCGTGCACCCCAAATTGGCCGACTTTTGCTCCGCCACAGTAGCAGGTTTTTACTCCGCCGTTGACAGATTGACCGCGCGGCCCATTGCCTCCCCACCTACGATCCCTTTTTCGTCGCAATCGTATGCCGGTCGCCACCCATTTGACTTTTCTCAAAACACACGGACGTCCAGATGGTTATATCGCTATAATAAGCGGTTCGGATTGAGATGGAGAGCACAGGATGGAACAGCATCGCTTGATTGGATCAGCTCGAAACACCCCGGCACGAAATCGCACCCTCGGCGCAAGCGCCGCAGTGTTCGGATTGGTCACCATTTTTGCTTCATCGAACGTGCTGTTCGGGCCGAATGCCGCGCGCGAAATCGCGGGCGACATTGTCCTCTTTGTCGTTCAGTTCAACCTTTTCGCGGGCTTTGCGTATCTCGCCGCTGCGCTCTTGTTGTGGCGCGGAAGTATCTGGGGACACCGTCTTGCCATCTTCATCGCACTGGCGACAGCAGGCGCGGGGATTGCTTTCGCCAGCGTCACCCTTTCGGGCGCGCCCGTGGAGCTGCGCACGGGTATGGCGCTGGTCTTCCGCGTCGCCTTTTGGGTGGTGCTCGCCGTCATTTCTGCGCCACGCAAACACCTATGACCACAGAACCCAAAGACCGAAAGGCGGAGATACTCGATGCCGCTCTTGACCTCGCGTTCGAAGGTGGACCGGCCCGCGTGACCACGGTCGCAATTGCCGAACGGCTGGGCATTACCCAACCCGCAATTTACCGCTACTACAGCACGAAAGCCGACCTCTGGCGTTCGATCACCGACCGGCTCGGGCACAATGTCGCACGAAACCTCGAAGCCAATGTAGATAACAACAAACCGGCCTATGTGCGGCTCCACACTCTCGTCCTTGGCCAGCTTGCGTTGATCGAGCGCATCCCGGCCTTGCCCGAAATCATGCTCACGCGGGACCCGATGGCGGGCGACGGAGTGGTGCGCGCAGCGATGCAAACACGGATGGCGGAATTCCAAGGCGCCGTGGTTCAACTGTGTATTTCCGCCCAACAGGAGGGCACGCTTCGCCCCGATGTCCCGGCGGTCGACATCGCCGCTTTAATCATGGGCGTCGTGCAAAGCATGGCGTTGCGGCTCGTCCTGACTCACGACCCAACGCTGCTTGCTCGCGATGGCGCCCGGCTCCTCGAACTTCAACTTGCCGCGTTTGCGCGGACGGACGGAACCTGATGCGTAACAGTTTGAAACTCCTTTTCCTCACCCTTCCAATCGCCGCCGCAGGCGTAGGATTTCTCGTGTTCACCATGAATGCCAAGGCGCCGCCCGCCATGGTCGAAGCAAAAGAAGTCGCGACGCCTGTTCGGACCATCACGGCTGCGGCCACGTCGGTTCGTCCGCTGATTACCGGCTTCGGACTGGTTGCGCCCGGCAGAACATTCGACGCGATCGGTCAGGTCGCAGGCACGGTCGCCTGGGTCAACCCGGAGCTTGCGCGTGGTGCCATCCTTCCGGCAGGCGCCGATCTTGTCCGGATCGCCCCCGAAGATTACGAGATCGCCCTGGTTCAGGCCAAGGCGAACGTCGCGGCGGCAGAGGCGAAGATCGCCGAGCTCTCGGTGTCCGAGGACAACCAACATGCGGCATTGGAGATCGAGCGGGACGTGCTTACGCTTCGGGCCAACGAATTGGCCCGCACCGAGGCGCTGCTCGAAGGAGGGTCCCGGGCACAGGCGGCCGTCGATACGGCCCGCGCGGCATGGCTCGCGCAACGTCAGAAGGGGCAGTCCATTGAAAGCACACTAGCCCTCAATCCCGCTCAGCGCGCCGGGGTTGAAG
>DOUP01000248.1 GCA_003520545.1 Maritimibacter sp.
AAGATGCCTCTGCGGAACAGGCCGCCGCGCTGGAAGCTCTGCTCACGCGCCGCCAAGCCCGCGAGCCTGTGTCCCACATGCTTGGCAAACGCGCGTTCTACAATCACGACTTCATTGTCACCGCTGACACGCTTGATCCCCGTCCCGAGACCGAAACCTTGGTCGCCAACGCACTGGGCGCGCGCTTCACTACAGTGCTCGACATGGGCACAGGAACCGGCGCAATAATCCTGTCACTATTGGCCGAATCTCCGAACGCAAATGGCATCGCAACCGACCTCTCCCCTGCCGCCTTAAAAGTTGCGGCGCAAAACGCCGAAGCCCTTGAGGTGACCAATAGGCTGACTCTCCTCGAAAGCGATTGGTACGCCGCAGTGGACGGCACCTTCGACCTCATCGTCTCCAACCCGCCTTATATCGCCGCCGACGAGATGCCGACGCTCAGCCCCGAAGTTCTCGGTTACGACCCTGAACGCGCACTGACACCGGGTGGGGATGGATTGGAACCCTACCGGATTATCGCGGACCACGCGCCAAGCTATCTTGCGCCGGGTGGCCGACTGTTGGTCGAGATCGGACATCGGCAGGGGCCTTCCGTCGCCGAAATCTTCTGTGCAGCGGGTCTTGAAGACGTGAGAGTTCATCCCGATCTTGATGGGAGAGATCGTGTTGTCGCGGCAAACGCCCGCTCGTACTAACGGTTTCATAGGGTTTTATCGCCACAAATGAGCGAAAACCTAGTGTTTGCCGCCAAATGGCGTAGAATCACCTTGTCAGGCCGGAACCAGCATGTTTAGTCATGTATAGCACCTGACGAGGCCCGCCTCTCGGTGCGACAAGCCGACAAGCCGGACCAATTTGGCGCAGCTGGCAGCTGCGAGGTTCGAGAGCCAAAATTCAGGCTGGATACAGGAACATATGAGACCTTCGAAATCACGTTCGCGCGGCAAGGGTAACCGTAACCGCTCCCCTTCAAACAACATCAACCGGGTCTTCGACAGTTCCGGTCCGGAGGGCAAGGTGCGCGGTACGCCGCAGCAAATCATCGACAAGTATGGTCAACTGGCCCGCGATGCGTCGCTTGCCAATGACCGGGTCGCCAGCGAAAACTTCCAGCAACACGCGGAGCACTACGCGCGTCTGTTGTCGGAAGCGCAGCGCGACATGGAAGCCAAGCGTCAACAGAACCAAGGCAACCAGCAGAACAATCAAAACGGCAACGGCGGTCAGAACAACAACGGCGGTCAGAATAACGACGGTCAGCAAGCCAACACCAATGGTCAAAACAACGGCCAACAGGGTGGTGGCAAGCCGAGCAAAGCCGACCGTGACGCGCAGCGCCGCCAGGAAAAGCAGCAAAAAGAGCGCTTCTCCGATCCCGGCGCGACCGATCAGCCCGATGTGATCGAAGAGGACGCGGCTGACCGGGAGAGCGGTCTGGTGGAGACACCGGAAGAAAAGCCGAAGAAGAAACGCGCCCCGCGCAAGCCGAAGGCCGAAAAGGCGCCGAAAGAAGACAGCGCCCAGATCGAAGCCCCGCTTGGCGACGGCGACGGGACGACTGAAGCGGCGGAGTAAACCCGCTACCGGTCGGATGAAAAAACGCCCCGGAGTTCTCTCCGGGGCGTTTTCCTTGACGACACGTGGTTTTCGTTGATCTTCTCCGCGCCGGGCACAAAAAAGGCCGCTCTGAGAGCGGCCTTTTGGCGTTTTAAGTCAAATAGTTAGGCGTCAGCTTTCGCGTTTTCCTTGAGCCAGTTCAGCACCGTTTCGGGGCTGGATTCGCCGTAGGGATCTTCGCCGTGGTTGTCTTGCATCCCCGGCTCGACGAAGAGCGCTTCGAGAACGCCGTCGTTCACGATGGCAGCATAGCGCCAGGAGCGTGCGCCGAAGCCCAAGTTATCCTTGGCGACGAGCATCCCCATCTCCTTGGTGAATTCGCCGGAGCCATCGGGGATGACTTTCACGTTCTCAAGCCCCTGGTCCGCGGCCCATTTGTTCATGACGAAGCTGTCGTTCACGGACATGCAGTAAATTTCGTCGATGCCTTCCGCCGCGAAGTCACTGAAGCCCTTTTCAAAGCCCGGGAGCTGGTAGGTGGAGCAGGTCGGGGTGAAGGCGCCGGGGAGCGAGAAGAGGACCACGCGCTTGCCCTTGAAGTAATCGTCCGAAGTCATGTCCTGCCAACGGAACGGGTTCGGGCCGCCGACGGATTCGTCGCGGACGCGGGTCTTGAAAGTTACGAAGGGAACCTTGTCGCCAACTTGCATGGGAAACTCCTGCTAAATCTGGTTTGACCACAACTGTCGGGAATCGCCCGCAGTTTATAATGCTTCTAAAACCATACCTTCCCGCTGGCCTCAATGCTGCGGTTGCGAAAAGCGGTGCATAACGGCCATGTCTTTGGGGGAGTGATAAAAAATCGAGCGGTGAGGGTGCGTCCGGCCAAGCGATGTGGCGCTGCGGCGCTGCCAACGAAAAGGGGCGCTAGCCGTAGCTGCGCCCCTTGTCGCCGGTGCCGCGTGGTTTGACCGCGGCCCGAACGGTTGCTTACGCAAGATCGAAGCGGTCGGCTTCCATGACCTTGGTCCAGGCCGTGACGAAGTCGTTCACGAACTTCTCCTTCGCATCGCCTTGGCCATAAACTTCGGAGATGGCGCGAAGCTGGCTGTTGGACCCGAAGACGAGATCGGCGCGCGTGGCGGTCCACTTGCGATCACCCGTTTTGCGGTTGACGCCCGCAAAGACCTGATCGTCCTCGATCGCTTCCCACTTGGTGTCCATATCCAGAATGTTCGTGAAGAAATCCTGGGTCAGCGCGCCCGGACGGTCGGTGAAAACCCCATGGCCCGTGTCGCCGTGCGTCACGCCCATGGCCCGAAGGCCGCCGACCAGCACCGTCATTTCCGGCGCGGACAGCTCCAGAAGCTGGGCCTTGTCGACCAGCAGCTCTTCCTGCGAGGCCGTGAACTTCTGCGCCTGGTAGTTGCGGAAACCCTCGGAGAAGGGTTCCAGTGGCTCGAAGCTTTCGGCATCCGTCATCTCGTCGGTGGCATCCGTGCGGCCCGGGTGGAAGGGAACGCTCACGTCGTGGCCCGCGTCCTTCGCCGCTTTCTCGACGGCCGCATTCCCCGCGAGCACGATGAGATCGGCGATCGAGACTTTCTTGTCTCCTTTGCCGTCGAAGTCCGACTTGATCCCTTCGAGGACCGGCAGGACCTTGGCGAGCATGTCCGGCTCGTTGCCTTTCCAGTCTTTCTGCGGCGCCAGGCGGATACGTGCCCCGTTCACACCGCCGCGCTTGTCGGAGCCCCGGAAAGAGGAGGCCGAATACCATGCCACTTTCGCAAGCTCTTGCAGCGACAAACCGCTATCGAGCAGGGCAGCTTTCAGCGACGCGGCATCCTTGTCGTCGATCAGCGGGTGGTCCACGGCGGGCACCGGGTCCTGCCAGATCAGGTCTTCGTCCGGCACATCCGGCCCGAGATAACGGACTTTTGGCCCCATGTCGCGGTGGGTCAGCTTGAACCAGGCGCGCGCAAAGGCATCGGCGAACTTGTCCGGGTTGGCGTGGAAATCGCGGCTGATCTTCTCGTAGATCGGGTCCACACGCATCGCCATATCCGCCGTGGTCATCATGGTTTTCACCTTCTTGCCAGGCGTGTGCGCGGCGGGGGCCATGTGGTCTTCGTCCACGTCGACGGGCTCCCACTGCTGCGCACCCGCTGGCGATTTGGTCAACTGCCATTCGTAGCCGAAAAGCATGTCGAAATAGCCCATGTCCCACTGGGTCGGGTTCGGGGTCCACGCGCCTTCGATCCCGGACGAGATCGTGTCGTCACCGAGACCGGAATTGTGCTGGCTTTCCCAGCCGATCCCCATGGCGGAAATATCGGACCCTTCCGGATCGACACCGACGAGGGCCGCGTCGCCCGCGCCATGCGCCTTGCCGAAGGTGTGGCCGCCAGCGGTCAGCGCGACGGTTTCTTCGTCGTTCATGGCCATCCGGGCAAAGGTGTCGCGAATATCGTTGGCGGAGGCTTGCGGGTCGGGGTTTCCGTCCGGGCCTTCGGGGTTCACGTAGATCAGGCCCATCTGCACGGCGGCGAGCGGGTTCTCCAGTTCGCGATCCCCGGAGTAGCGGCTGTTCTCGCCGCCCGAGAGTTCGAGCCACTCTTTCTCGGCGCCCCAGTAGATGTCCTCTTCCGGCTCATAGATGTCTTCGCGACCGCCGCCGAAGCCGAAGGTCTTGAAGCCCATGCTTTCGAGCGCGATGTTGCCGGTCAGCACGAAAAGGTCGGCCCAGGACAGGCTGTTGCCGTACTTCTGCTTGATCGGCCAGAGCAGGCGACGCGCCTTGTCGAGGTTGACGTTGTCCGGCCAGGAGTTCAGCGGCGCGAAGCGTTGCGAGCCGTTCGAGGCGCCGCCACGACCGTCTGCGGTCCGGTAGGTGCCAGCCGCGTGCCAGGCCATACGGATGAAGAACCCACCGTAATGGCCGTAGTCCGCGGGCCACCAATCCTTGCTGTCGGTCATCAGCGCGCGAAGGTCTTTCTTGACCGCGTCCATGTCGAGTTTCTTGAACTCTTCCGCGTAGTCGAAGTCCGGGTCCATCGGGTTCCCGGCTGGCGCGAATTGATGCAGGATCTTGAGGTTCAGCGCATTTGGCCACCAGTCTTCGTTCTTGGTGCCATGGGCGCTCGTCGAGCCGTGAAAGGGGCAACCGACAGGTGCTTGTCCGTCCATAATAATCCTCCGCTAAGTTGAGCCGTTATCCGGCCTTTGACTAGAAAAGGCGCAGGGGCTGGCCGCCCGAACGCCGGAGTTGATGAAAGGATGATTGCCGAGAAATCAGATAAAGGAAAATTGCAACTTCGGATCAATTTGATAAGCTGTGGTTATGAATATTACGCTCCGACAACTGTCATATCTCGTCGCACTCGCGGAAGAGCGGCATTTCGGACGCGCCGCCCAGCGCGTTCACGTCACCCAACCCGCGCTCTCGACACAAATACGAGAACTTGAAGACCGTCTTGGCGCGCCGCTGATCGACCGGTCGGATCGGGAATTTCGCCTGACGCCCGCGGGGCGCGACGTGCTCGAAGGTGCGCAGCGGATCATGCAAGAGGTCGAGAAGATCGAGACCCAGGCCCGGTGGCAGGAGGGGCTTTCGGGCCGTCTGAAGCTGGGAATCATCCCGACGGTGGCGCCGTATCTGCTGCCCGTGGCGCTTCCAAAACTCAGAATGCGCGACGTGACCCTGGACCTGCGCCTGACCGAAGCCAAGACCGAACGGGTGTTGGATGCGATGGCCGACGGTGCGCTGGATGCGGCCGTGGTCGCGATCCCGGCGGGAATGCCCGGCTTGATCGAACGCCCACTGTTCAAGGACCGGTTTCTGCTCGCTGCATCCCGGCCTTTCGTGGAAACCATTGTGGCGCGCGGGGAACGCCCCGAACCGGCAACGCTCAACCCAAATGCTCTGCTGCTTCTGGACGAGGGTCATTGCCTTGCCGATCAGGCTTTGGAGGTCTGTGGCACGCGGCGTGACGCAACCCGGGTCGATCTGCGGGCCTCGTCGCTGCCGACGCTCTGCGGGATGGTGGCCGCCGGGTTCGGGCAGACGTTGTTGCCGGAAATTTCGCTCGCCAAGGAGTGCGCGGCGGCCCCGGACATGGACGTGATGACCTTTGCCGAAGGGCAGCCCCACCGCACCATCGGGCTTGTGCGCCGCGACCTGGGCGGGCCCGATGCATGGTTCACCGAATTGGGCGACATCCTGACCCAGGCCGGGCAGGAGCTTCTGGGCCATGACGCCGCTGCATAGCCGATCACGACCTTTCACGGTGACAATAGGCCCCACGAAGCGTTATGTAGGGCGCGAATTGGAGGCAAACCCATGCGTGATCTGAAAATTCCGGCCAGCCGCCATCCCGAAAAGGCGCACCGCCCGGACAATGCCCAACCCAAGAAACCCGACTGGATTCGTGTGAAAGCACCGGGTGGCAAAGGCTATCAGGACACGCACAAGATCATGCGCGATCATGGCTTGTCGACGGTGTGCGAAGAGGCCGGATGCCCGAATGTCGGCGAATGCTGGTCGCAGGGCCACGCCACCATGATGATCATGGGCGAGATTTGCACCCGTGGCTGCACCTTCTGCAACGTGGCCACGGGCCGCCCCGACGCGCTCGACGCCTTCGAGCCGGGGCGCGTGGCCGATGCGGTCAAGAAGCTGGGTCTGAACCACGTCGTCATTACCTCGGTCGATCGTGACGACGTGGCAGACGGCGGGGCGGAGCATTTCGCCATGACCATCCGCGCGATCCGCCGTCATGCGCCTGACACCACCATCGAGATCCTCACCCCCGACTTCCTGAAATCCGACGAAGGCGCCTTGGAAACCGTGGTCGCCGCGAAGCCGGACGTGTTCAACCACAACCTCGAAACCGTGCCGGGGCTTTATCCGACGGTGCGGCCCGGCGCCCGGTATTTCCACTCGTTGCGGCTTTTGCAGCGTGTGAAGGAGCTTGATCCGACGATGTTCACCAAGTCGGGTATCATGGTGGGGCTGGGCGAGGACCGCCAGGGCGTGATGCAGGTCATGGACGATATGCGTGCGGCCGACATAGATTTCCTCACGATCGGGCAATATCTCCAGCCCACGCCAAAGCATCACCGCGTGGATCGTTTCGTGACCCCGGACGAGTTCAAGGCCTACGAAGATGCGGCTTACGGCAAGGGGTTCCTCATGGTGTCGGCCACGCCTTTGACCCGCTCGTCCTATCATGCGGGCGACGATTTCACGCGGCTCCGGGCAGCGCGTCTGAAAAAGCTGGGGCAGGCGTGACGGACGCCGAAGTCGAAGCGCGCGGGCGGGATATCCTGTCGCGGCAGCCGTTTTCGAAATCGCTCGGTGTCGACATCGTCTCGATGGGTGTCGGGCGCACGGCCTTGCGGATGCCGATCCACGAGGGGCTGACCCAGCATCTTGGCATGGTGCATGGCGGCGTGATCGCCACGCTGGCCGACATGGCGCTGGCCTTCACCGGCGGTCCCGTCATGGGCGATGGCGCCGTCACCCAGGAGTTCAAGATCAACTATCTACGCCCCGGCGTGGGCGATGCTCTCCTGGCGCGCGGCGAGGTTGTCGCGTCAGGCAGGAACCAAGCCGTTGTGCGGGCCGACGTTTTCGTGATCGCCGAGGGCACGGAGAAGCTCTGTGCCTCCGCGCAGGGCACCATCATGCGCGCGGCGCGCTGAGAGCGCGCCGGCTTACGCGATTGCGGGCAGGGCGGATCAGTTCCCGGCCCAGGATTGGACGTTCCGCGTGCCGCCCCATTCGTCCACGTAGCTGCCGTTTGCTCCGATCGCGGACACGTGACCATTCACGGAATAATGCGTGCCCGTGTTCGACGTATAGACCACCCCGTTTTCTCCCGGCGACATCATCGGGTTGTCGAGGTTAAAGCCGTCAGGAGCGTCGGACCGGGCTGCCGACAGAGAGATCGACCGCGCGAGCGCGTCGTTTCCGCCTGCTTGGGACGCGCCAAGACCCCAGTAATTTCCGGCGTACATACCGTTCCAGTCGGTTTGGTCCGGGGCTTCCCACGGCGTATCGCCGCCGCCATCTTCGCCAAAGGACGCGTCGCCGTTGCCGAGATCCTCACCACTGGCGCCGGATGATTGGCCACCCGTGACCTCCATCGCCGCAAGCGCGGCCGCGCTTTTGCTGGCCAGTGCCAAAGTGCCATCCGAGACCGTCGATACGACGCCGAGGCCCATCATCATCACCGCTCCGGTGAGAACGACCCAATCGACCGTCACCGCACCTGTTTCGTCGCGCAAGATGCGCGTGATTGCATTTTCCATAGGTTTTCTGTCTCTCTAAGCAGCAGACCACGTCGGCCCGTTCACCGAGCTTTTTTCAGGTGACTGCGGCAAATTTTTTACAGTTTGGTGAGGCCGAATTGACCTTATTGGGGCGGTTTCGTGGCCGCATACAGAAAAACGCCCGTTGTTTGGACTATTTATGCGCCTTTGGAACCGTTGCCCCCGAATTCAAAGAATTGCGGTGGAATGCCAAATAATTCTCTGAAAAACGCGTGTTTAGCTTCCCTGACGTCAGGCTTGGACGGTTGAACTTGGGTTTGGCCCGCGCCTCGCGCTCTATTCGAGCGGCAGAGCCTGGATATAGGCGGCCACCGCTGCGCGATCCTCCTCAGGTAATTGCGCGAGATTCTCGACGACCAACGCCATGTGACCTCCCGCGCTGTCGAATTCGGGTGTGAACCCCGAGGTGAAATACTCGACAAGGTCCGCGTCGGACCAGTTTAGCTCCACGAGGTTGGGAAACGTACCGCGACCGGCCGGGTTGGGCGCACCCGAAAGCCAGTCGGACCCGGACTTCAGCCCGCCCAGCGCGTTGCGCGGCGTGTGGCATTCGGCGCAATGCCCCATGGCTTCCACCAGTTCGCGCCCGCGTTCAAGCTCGGGCGTGAGGTCGCCGTCCATCTGCCAGTCTTCGCGCAGGAAGAGCATTTTCCAGCCGCCAAGGCTGGCGCGGATATTGAAAGGGAAGGACACGTCATGGGGCTTGGACGGCGTGTCGTCGGCGGGCAGGGTCGTCATATAGGCATGAAGGTCGACCACGTCCTGTGGCTCCAGGTGGATGTAGGAGGCATAGGGAAGCACCGGGTAGTAGTGTGACCCGTCCGGCGAGGTGCCGTTATGCAGCGCGTTCCACATGTCGAGCGCGGACCAATCGCCAATCCCGGCCTCGGGGTCCGAGGAGATGTTCGGCGCGTGGAAGGTGCCGAATTGCGAGGGGAAAGCCTGCCCCCCCGCGAGGATCAGCTTGTCGGCGCCCGTTGCGCCCTCGGCCATGTGGCACGAGGCGCAGCCGGAGGCCGTAAACACCACTCCCCCATGCGCCGCATCCGGGGTCAGCCCCGACACCATCGCCTCGCCGTCCGCCTTGGGTCGGGTGATCCAAAGACCAAGGCCGATCACGAGAGCGATCAGAACGACGAGGGTGGTAATCCAGCGCATGCGGCACTCCGGGCTGTGGAAAGATCAGTCTGGGTCAATCATGCCCTGTCGGGAGCGAATGCGCGAGCGATCAATTGGGTTCCCGATACGCCTTGTGGCAGCTTCCGCAGGCCTGGCCGAGTCCGGCCATCGCCCCTTGCAGGCCTTCGAGGCTTTCACCCGCTGCTGCTTCCATCGCGACGGCGGCTTCATTCACGGCCGTCGCTTTCTCCACGACATCCGCCATGTTTTCCCAGAGTGCGGGGAGGGCGCGGGTCCCGTCGATGCTTTCGGTATCGGTTCCGGGCACCCACATCGGGCCAGCGGCGAGGCTGGAAAGCTTCACAAGGTTGGACGCAGCCGCGGTCGCGGCATCCGCGTCATAGTCCACTTCGCCTTTCGCCATGGCACCGAGTTGGCCTAGGTTGAAGGCATAAAGGCTCATTTGTGCTTTTCGCGCGGCCACGGACGGCGGCAGGTCTTCCTGGGCATGAGCGATGGCTGGCCCCATGATAATGGTTGCGACAGTCGCGGCGGCGGTAAGCATACGGGTGGCGTTCATCTTGGCTCTCCGGTTGGACAAAACATATCAACTCAGCCTATCTGTTCGCATTCACGTTAGAAGTCGCCATTTTCGCAAGGGGTCTGTGCAAAATGAAACAGATGGATTGGGACGATCTGCGCTACGTCTTGGCCGTCGCCAAGGAAGGATCGCTTTCGGGTGCCGCGCGCGCCCTTGGCGTCAATCACGCGACCGTGTTGCGCCGTGTCGATGCGTTCGAAGCCGCGATGGGGATCGCGCTTTTCGATCGCACCGCGCGAGGCTACCGCATCGCGCCAAGGCGCACCCGGATTCTCGAGGCGATCGCCGGTGTGGAGGAGGCGGTTTTTGGCGTTGAACGGGCCACGACCGCGACGCGGTCGCCTTTGGCCGGAACGGTGCGGGTGACATCGACCGACTCGCTCTGCGCCTCGGTGCTCCCCGGGATCGTGGCCGATTTCGAGGCGGAAGCGGAAGGATTGGTGATCGAGCTTCAGGCCCAGAACCGGCACTCGGACCTGGCACGGCTCGACGCGGATATCGCCGTGCGTCCGACGAGCCATCTGCCCGCGGAACTGTCCGGCGTCATTGCCGCTGACATGGGATTTGCAGTCTATGCGGCACCGCAGGGGAGCGATCGATGGCTGGAGTTTACC
>DOUP01000230.1 GCA_003520545.1 Maritimibacter sp.
CGCGGCAACAGCGATCTTGCGCAAGACCGGTCCCGACACAATGGCAGCGTGATTCGCATCAACCGGGATGGCAGCGTGCCGGCCGATAACCCCTTCGTCGATCAGGATAACATTCAGCCCGAAATCTGGTCCTACGGCCACCGCAATCCGCAAGGCGCGGCCTTGGATGCAAGTGGACAGCTTTGGGCCGTCGAACACGGCGCGCGGGGCGGCGACGAAATCAACCAGATCACTGCGGGCACCAACTACGGCTGGCCGGTCATCTCCTATGGGACACACTACAATGGCACGCAGATTGGCGTTGGCACCGAGCAGGCAGGCATGGCACAGCCAGCCTATTACTGGGATCCCTCAATTGCGCCTTCGGGCTTCGCGATTGCCTCGATCGACCAAGCGTGGGCCGGTGACTTCTTCATTGGAAGCCTGAAGTTCGACTACCTGTCGCGGCTCGACCCGGAGACCTGGACCGAGGAAACCATTCGGTCTCGCGAAACGGCCCGTGTGCGCGATGTCGTTGAGGGGCCGGACGGGGCGATCTGGTTCTTGTCCGAAGACAATGGCGCGCTCTACCGGATGACACCGGGATGACCCGAGCGCGGAGGCTCACACCTCCAGATCCGACTCTTCCTCGCGGTCCGCACCCCGAGACCCGCGCTCCCGGTAGGGCGTGGTTCCGTATTGCGCCCGGTAGCACTTGGAGAAATGCGAAGGACTCGTGAACCCGCAGGCCAGCGCCACGTTGATGACATTCATGTCGGTCTGCATCAGCAGGTTGCGCGCCCGTGAGAGCCGCAGTTCCATGTAATACCGCTTGGGCGACAGGTTCATGTAACGCCGAAACAGCCGCTCCAGTTGGCGGGTGGACAGGCCCACTTCGGCGGCGAGCGCGGAGGGGCGGATCGGTTCTTCGATATTGGCTTCCATGCGCTGGATCACCGTCGCGAGCTTGGGATGGCGAACCCCGATGCGGGTCGGGGTCGAGAGCCGCTGGGTGTCACGATCCGTTCTGATCGAGCTGTAGATCTGCTGGTCGGCCACGGCATTCGCGACATCCGCGCCGTGGTCGCGCGCGATCAGGGCCAGCATCAGGTCCACCGACGCGGTGCCGCCCGCGGTCGTGATGTACTTTCCGTCGATCACGTAGATCGACTTGGTGAGGTTCACATCGGGAAAGGCTTCAAGAAACCCATCGTGATTCTCCCAATGGATCGTGGCGCGACGATCATCGAGAAATCCGGCTTTGGCCAACACGTATGCCGCCGTGCAGAGCCCGACAAGCGTCACTCCGCGCCGCGCTTCCTTGCGGATCCAGGAGATGAGCCTGTCCGATGTGTTCTTCGAGATATTGGTTCCGCCGCACAGGACGACGGTATCGTCGCGCTGAAGATCGCCCAGGTCCGCATCCAGTGAAATGGTGCTTCCCGCCGAACAGGTCGCGGTGTCTCCACCGGGACCGATAAGCGACCAGGAATAGGCTTCGAACCCGATCTGCCGATTGGCCAGACGTAGCGCATCCAATGCGCCCGCGAAACTCAACAGGGTGAATTCAGGTAATAGCACGAAAACGAAGTGTTTTCGCAGACGGTCAGTTGAACGTTTGGTCATGGGCATGTCTCGTATTCAGGCGGTGCGGCCACCATTGATCGCGTATTTGGACCACTTTTCCCAACGTCGGGCAAGGGCTTCGGGATTTTGTTTTGCACTTGGTGGCTGGGGTCGCTATACCCGCGTTGTTTTAAAAGGGGTGTTGACGCTAACACCAAGGTTCGGCCGCGCGCTGCGGCTTGAGATGGAGCGAAACGATGACGGATTGGAACAAGTCCACCTGGCGTAATAAACCGCGGGTGCAGATGCCGGAGTATACCGACGCTGCCGCCCTGTCGGCAGTCGAGGATCAGCTTTCCAAGTATCCGCCACTCGTTTTTGCGGGGGAAGCTCGTCGGTTGAAAGACGAACTGGCGGCGGCTTCGCGCGGCGAGGCTTTCCTGCTTCAGGGCGGCGATTGTGCCGAAAGTTTCTCCGAGTTTTCCGCCGACAACATCCGCGACACGTTCAAGGTGATGTTGCAGATGGCAATGGTGCTGACCTACGGCGCCAAGGTGCC
Source organism: Maritimibacter sp. (assembly GCA_003520545.1). Classification (GTDB taxonomy): domain Bacteria; phylum Pseudomonadota; class Alphaproteobacteria; order Rhodobacterales; family Rhodobacteraceae; genus Maritimibacter. Next base: position 2,105 of record DOUP01000230.1, read on the forward strand.
GGTGGTCAAAGTCGGCCGAATGGCCGGCCAGTTCGCGAAACCGCGCTCGGCGCCAACCGAAACCGTCGATGGCGTGGAACTGCCCAGCTATCGTGGTGACATCATCAACGACCTGGAATTCACGCCGGATGCCCGTATCCCGAACCCGCAGAAAATGCTGCACGCCTATACGCAGTCGGCGGCTTCGCTGAACCTGCTGCGTGCCTTCTCTACGGGTGGTTTTGCCGACATCAACCGGGTCCATGCCTGGACGCTGGGGTTCACGGAGTCCGATGAGGCCGAGAAGTATCGCGATATGGCAAGCCGTATCCAGGATGCACTCGATTTCATGGGGGCGGCTGGCCTCACGTCTTCGCAGAACCACGAGTTGTCCACGGTCGATTTCTACACCAGTCACGAAGCGCTCTTGCTGGAATATGAAGAGG
>DOUP01000240.1 GCA_003520545.1 Maritimibacter sp.
CTCGCCTTTGAAGATCCAGACCTTGATGCCGATGATACCATAGGCGGTCTTTGCTTCTGCCAGTGCGTAGTCGATGTCGGCGCGAAGGGTGTGCAGCGGCACACGGCCCTCACGGAGCCATTCGGTACGAGCGATTTCAGCCCCACCCAGACGGCCTGCGCAGTTAACCCGGATGCCCAGGGCACCCATGCGCATGGCGTTCTGTGCGGCGCGCTTCATCGCACGACGGAAGGACACACGACGTTCGAGCTGCTGAGCGATCGACTCGGCGACAAGCTGAGCATCGAGCTCGGGCTTGCGGACTTCGACGATGTTCAGGTGCAGTTCGCTGTCGGTCATCTTGGCGAGCTTCTTGCGGAGCACTTCGATGTCCGCGCCTTTCTTGCCGATGATGACACCCGGACGGGCGGTGTGGATCGTGACGCGGCACTTCTTGTGCGGACGCTCGATGATCACACGGCTGACGCCGGCTTGTTTGCACTCTTCCTTGATGAACTCACGGATCGCGATGTCTTCCAGCAGAAGATCACCGTATTCCGCGGTATCGGCGTACCAGCGGCTGTCCCAGGTGCGGTTGACCTGAAGGCGCATGCCGATCGGATTTACTTTCTGACCCATTAGGCTTGCTCCTCAACTTGACGCACCTTGATGGTGAGCTCCGAGAACGGCTTCTTGATTGCGCCGTAACGGCCACGGGCACGCGGGCGACCACGCTTCATGACCAGGTTCTTACCGACAAACGCTTCGGCGACGACGAGCTCGTCCACGTCGAGGTTGTGGTTGTTCTCGGCATTGGCGATGGCCGACTGAAGGCATTTCTTCACGTCGACGGCGATCCGCTTCTTCGAGAAGGTCAGGTCGTTAAGAGCCTTGTCGACCTTCTTGCCACGGATCATCGCGGCCACGAGGTTCAGTTTCTGCGGGCTGGTGCGAAGCATGCGCAGTTTTGCCATTGCTTCGTTATCGGCCACGCGGCGGGGGTTCTTTTCCTTGCCCATGACTTACTTCCGCTTCGCTTTTTTGTCGGCAGCATGCCCGTAGTAGGTACGGGTCGGCGCATATTCACCGAATTTCTGACCGATCATTTCTTCGGTTACGTTCACGGGGATGTGCTTCTGCCCGTTGTAAACGCCAAACGTCAGGCCCACGAACTGGGGCAGGATCGTCGAGCGACGCGACCAAATCTTGATGACTTCGTTTTTGCCCGATTCACGGGACTTCTCAGCCTTCTTGAGGACGTAGGAGTCGACAAAAGGCCCTTTCCATACAGAACGTGCCATGTCTTAGCGGCCCTTCTTCTTGGCGTGACGCGAGCGGACGATAAGTGCCTGCGACGCCTTGTTCTTGTTGCGGGTGCGCTTACCCTTGGTGTCCTTGCCCCACGGCGTGACCGGGGTCCGACCACCAGAGGTGCGGCCCTCACCACCACCGTGCGGGTGGTCGATCGGGTTCATCGCAACACCGCGGACCGACGGACGCTTGCCCTTGTGGCGCATACGACCGGCTTTACCGAGGTTCTGGTTGGAGTTGTCCGGGTTCGACACGGCACCGACGGTGGCCATGCATTCCTGGCGCACGAGACGAAGCTCGCCGGAGGACAGGCGAATCTGGGCGTAGCCGCCGTCACGACCCACGAACTGGGCGTAGGTGCCGGCAGCGCGGGCGATCTGGCCACCCTTGCCGGGCTTCAGCTCGATGTTGTGAACGATGGTACCGATTGGCAGGCCCTGGAACGGCATCGCGTTGCCGGGCTTGATGTCGGCTTTCGTCGACGAGATCACCTTGTCGCCAACAGCCAGACGCTGGGGCGCGAGGATATAAGCCTGCTCGCCGTCGTCGTATTTCACGAGAGCGATGAAGGCGGTGCGGTTCGGGTCGTATTCGATCCGTTCCACGGTTGCGGAGACGTCAAACTTGTTCCGTTTGAAGTCCACCACGCGATAAAGACGCTTCGCGCCACCACCACGGCGGCGAGAGGTGATCCGTCCGGTGTTGTTCCGGCCGCCCGACTTGGTCAAACCCTCGGTGAGAGATTTGACCGGACGCCCTTTCCAAAGCTCCGAACGGTCGATCAGAACCAGCCCACGCTGGCCCGGCGTCGTCGGTTTATACGACTTGAGTGCCATGCTTTCTGTCTTCCGTTGCTTTGCGGCAGGTTGCCCTGCCTCATGTTGTAAGGCCCCTCGACCGAAGTCCGCAGGTGCCCAGTGTGTAGCCCCCCGAAGGTGGCCGAATTCCAATATCGCAAGGCCCCGGAACGAATCCGGGGCCTTGGACTGGCGCTCTATAGCGGGCTTACGGGTGTGAGTCTAGTGGCGCGGCGTTGTTTTGTGGGGCTTGGCCCGCGCCCGCGGCTCTGGTCATCGGGCCTATCTTCCCGCATCCTGCACACAACGAACAGGAGACCCATCATGACCAAACCGTTGATACTGCTCGCCGCCCTGCCCTTCGCTCTCGCTGCCTGCGACGCCTCCATGGCGACCGCACCGACCGGGACCACTTCGACAACCGTGCCGGAAAACATCGCCGCCCTGGCTGCGCCCAATCAGGATCTGTCATCCGCGCGGGTGGACGAGGCGACCGGGTGTTACGTCTATCTGCACCGTGGGCCGGTGGAATCCACCTATTTGCCGTTGCGCACCGCAGACGGGCGTCCGATCTGCACCGAGGCCATCGCGAGCGTTCAAGAAGCCAACTGACCGATCAGCTACGCGCCGCCAGGTAGTCCTCCGGCGGGTGCAAATGCGCCGTAACGCCGGTTGAGACATTCGGATACAGGTCGATGATATGCGCCATCACCATACGCACGCAGCCCGAGCTCGCCCGACCGCCGATGGAACGCGGCGCGGGTGAACCGTGGATACGCAGGTAGGTGTCTCGACCACCCTCGTAAAGATAGAACGCGCGGGAGCCGAGCGGGTTGTTCGGTCCGCCGTTCATCCCGTTTTCGTGCTGTTTGTAAAGATGCGGGTCGCGTCTGATCATGGCTCGTGTCGGCGTCCACGTTGGCCATTTGGCCTTGCGCCCGACGCGGTAGACGCCCGGCTCATAGAGGTTTCCCTTCGCGATCGCCACGCCATAGCGCATGGCGGTGCCATCCGGTTGGATGTGGTAGAGATAGCGGGCGATGGCATCGACGTGGATGTCGCCCGGTGTCAGGCCGGGGTTGGCTTCGACGCGTTTGGGCAGGAACCGCGACGGCAGCCCCCAGGGGTTCGACGTCGCGGGGTCGTAATTCGCAGGCGTCACACGCGCGTCCCAAGCCGCCCAGTTGGACCGGTTCGAGGTGGGGCGCGGCGGGGTCGGCGCGGGCGCTACGGCTTCGCCCATTTCGCTGGCCGTTTCGGCAGCGGCATCTGTAACCGCTTCCTCTTCGGTTTGCGCCGTGGCAATTGGTGCCGAAAACAGCGCCGTGGACGTGATCAGGAAATGGCGTCGGGTCAGCATGGCAGCAACCTTCCTCGATTCTAGAGTGTTCTATGTTGGCGACGATGCCGTTTGGATCAAGCCAGCTTGGCATCATAACGCACGAAATGGGCCATTTGTGCCATATATCCTGGCGCGATCAGGTTTTCCGTTGTGAAAATAGCGTGATCTGTCCGTGAAGAGGCTCCGGCAAGACGGATGCCATGGTCGGCACCGGGCGCTGCATCCAAGCCCCCTGAACGCGAAAAGGCCCCCGACATTCGCCGGGGGCCTTTCCAATTCCATCGTCAAACGATCAAAGACCCGTGGTCACGTCGATCGTGTTGCCCTCTTCGAGGGTAACGTAGGCTTTCTTGACGTCGTTGCGGCGGCCCAGCTGGCCACGGAAACGCTTCTGCTTGCCTTTGGTAACGGTCGTGTTCACGGCCTTCACCTTGACGTTGAAGAGCGTTTCGACCGCTTCCTTGATCAGCGGTTTGTTCGCGTCGATGTCCACTTCGAAAACAACCGCGCCGTGCTCGGACGCCATGGTCGATTTCTCGGTGATCACCGGCTTGCGGATCACGTCGTAGAGTGCAGCTTTATCGGTCATTTCAGGCGAGCCTCCAGAGCTTCGACACCCGCTTTCGTGAGCACGAGCGTGTCACGCTTGAGGATATCATAGACGTTGGCGCCCATCGACGGCAGCACATCGAGACCTTCGATGTTGCGAGCGGCCTTGGCGAAGTTTTCGTTCACTTCGGCCCCGTCGATCACCAGCGCGCGCTTCCAGCCCAGGTTTTTCACCTGCTTGGCCAGAGTCGAGGTCTTGCCCTCGGCATCCGCGGTGTCGATCACGACGATTGCACCTTCTTTGGCCTTGGCCGAGAGCGCGTGACGCAGACCCAGCTTCCGAAACTTCTTCGGCAGGTCGTGGCCATGCGAGCGCGGGGTCGGGCCCTTGTAGATACCACCCTTGCGGAAGATCGGCGCGTTACGGTCACCGTGGCGTGCGCCGCCGGTGCCTTTTTGGCGGTAGATCTTCTTGGTCGAGTAGCTGGTTTCCGAGCGGGTCTTCACCTTGTGGGTGCCGGCCTGGGCGTTGTTACGCTGCCAGCGGACCACACGGTGCAGGATGTCGGCGCGCGGTTCGAGGCCGAAGAGGGCCTCGTCCAGCTCGACCGACCCGGCCTTGCCGCCGTCCAGTTTGATCACGTCGAGTTTCATTCGTCGCCTTCCTTCTTCTCGGCGTCGCCACCATCTTCGCCCTTATCGGCTTCGATCTCGGCTTCGGCTTCCTGCAGAGCGGCTTCTTCTTGTGCCGCTTGCTCTTCGGCCAGACGCTTGGCTTCTTCTTCCGCCTCGGCGGCTGCGGCAGCAGCAGCTTCTTCGGCCGCTTTCGCAGCTTCGTCGGCAGCAGATTTCAGAGCAGCCGGAAGGATCGCGTTCTCGGGGAACGGCTTCTTCACGGCGTCCTTGATGGTGACCCAGCCGCCCTTGGCACCGGGAACGGCACCCTTGATCATGATCAGACCGCGTTCGCTGTCTGTCTTCACGACCTGGAGGTTCTGGGTGGTGACACGGGCAGCGCCCATGTGACCGGCCATCTTCTTGCCTTTGAACACGCGGCCCGGGTCCTGACACTGACCCGTGGAACCGTGCGAACGGTGGGAGATCGACACACCGTGGGTGGCGCGAAGACCACCGAAGTTGTGCCGCTTCATGGCACCGGCAAAACCCTTACCGATCGAGGTGCCGGAGACGTCCACGAACTGACCCGCGAAGTAGTGGTCAGCGGTGATCTCTTCACCGACTTTGATCAGGTTCTCGGCATCCACACGGAATTCCGCCATCTTGCGTTTCGGGGCAACCTTGGCTGCCGAGAAAACGCCGCGCATGGCTTGGCTGGTCCGCTTGGCCTTGGCCGTGCCTGCACCGAGTTGAACGGCGGTATAGCCGTCCTTGTCCGCGGTCCGCTGCGCGACGACCTGAAGACCGTCGAGTTGCAGAACCGTCACCGGCACTTGCGAGCCATCTTCCATGAAGAGGCGCGTCATGCCGACTTTCTTTGCGATAACACCAGAGCGCATCATGTCTTGAGCCCTCCTTAGACCGAAATCTGAACATCGACGCCGGCAGCGAGGTCGAGCTTCATCAGCGCGTCAACGGTCTGCGGGGTCGGATCCACGATGTCGAGAAGACGCT
>DOUP01000243.1 GCA_003520545.1 Maritimibacter sp.
ATCAAGACGAGCTCAGCGGACCGTCTTCCGATCTTCAGACCCAATGAATACGCCCCATCCGGTGCCAATCGCATCGGGATAGACGGTTTCCCAACCTTACCGCGAACCGGATCGCCGCGCTCCAGCAGGCCGTCGCGTTCCAGGAGCCGCACGATGCTGGACACTGTTGGCGGTGACCGACCCGCCATTTTGGCCAGATCGCTGGCTGGCATGGCGCCATGTCTTTGGACAAGCGAAAGCACCAAGCGACCGTTATGGTCGCGAACGCCCTTCTGGCTCAGCCCGGAGCTGATTGATGTGACGAGACCGTCTTCCATTACGGTTTGATACTTCACTGTTTAGGAAGAATAGATCAATCCTTTAATTAAGAAACTTTACTAACTAATTGACAGGTGCCTTCGAATCAGGCCTTTTGGAAAGCAACGACGCGGTCTTGCCGCACGTCGGAACGCGAGGTGGAGGCCTCGCCAAATACTGTCTGGGAGGACATCATGAACAAACTTCTCATAGGAACGGCGCTGGCCGCCCTCACCACTGCGGGATCTGCCTACGCCGACACGCATTCAACGTCTGCTTGTCTGATTACCAAGACCGACACCAACCCGTTCTTCGTGAAGATGCGCGAAGGCGCCGCAGCCGCGGCAGAAGAGGCTGGCATCACGCTGCGCACCTTCGCGGGCCAGGTTGACGGCGACCACGAAACACAGGTCGCGGCAATCGAGACATGCATCGCGGACGGCGCATCCGGTATTCTGATTACCGCCTCCGACACCTCCTCCATCGTCAACGCCGTCACACAGGCACGCGATGCGGGCCTTCTGGTTATCGCGCTGGACACCCCGCTCGATCCGATCGACGCGGCCGACGCGACCTTCGCCACCGACAACTTCCTTGCCGGTGAACTGATCGGCCAGTGGGCCGCTGCACAGCTTGGTGACGACGCCGCGAACGCCAAGATCGCGATGCTTGACCTCGCTGTCAGCCAGCCGACCGTCGGCGTGCTGCGCGACCAGGGTTTCCTGCAAGGCTTTGGAATTGATCTGAACGATCCGAACGTGAACGGCGACGAAGACGATCCCCGCATCGTCGGCAACGACGTGACCGCAGGCAACGAAGAAGGCGGCCGCACGGCGATGGAAAACCTCCTCGCCGTCGATCCCGAAATCAACGTGGTCTATACCATCAACGAGCCCGCCGCCGCCGGCGCATACGAGGCGCTGCGTTCGATCGGTCGCGAAGACGACGTGCTTATCGTCTCTGTCGACGGGGGCTGTCCCGGCATCCAGAACGTCGCGGAAGGCGTGATCGGCGCGACCTCGCAGCAGTACCCGTTGCGGATGGCCTCGCTGGGCATCGAAGCGATTGTCGCTTACGCTGAAGACGGGACCCTGCCCGAAAACACGCCGGGCAAGGATTTCTTCGATACCGGCGTGGCCCTGGTCACCGATCAGCCGGCGGAAGGTGTCGAAAGCATTTCGGTCGCCGAAGGCACGGAGCTGTGCTGGGGTTAAGGTCCGAACGCAGTCTCTGTCGGCGAAGGGCGGGCCATTCCGCCCTTTGCCAACATGTTTCCACCGGTTGCGATGCGCGGCCGGACGACCTCGGGAGGGGGCAAGATGTCAACCAATGATGACTACGAATCCGTCGTAAAGACAGGCAAGGCCGAGGCCTTGGCCGAGTTTGCCTATGACCGAAAAGGCTTCCTCACGAAAGTGCAACATGCGCTGCACGTGAACCCGGCACTGGTACCCTTGTTCGTTTTGGTGGTGTCGATCATCGCGTTCGGCTTGCTTCTTGGCAGCCGCTTCTTTTCGCCTTTCGCACTGACGCTGATCCTGCAACAGGTGCAGATCGTCGGTATCGTGGCGGCGGCGCAGAGCCTCGTCATTCTGACAGCGGGCATCGACCTGAGCGTCGGGGCCATCGCCGTCCTCTCCAGTGTTATCATGGGGCAATTCACCTTCCGCTACGGTATTCCCGTCGAAATTGCAGTGATCTGCGGGTTGGCATTCGGCACGGCCATCGGATCGCTCAATGGCTGGCTCGTGGCGGTCATGAAACTGCCACCGTTCATCGTCACATTGGGTATGTGGCAGATCGTGCTGGCCGCGAATTTCCTCTATTCAGCAAACGAGACGATCCGTAGCCAGGACATCGAAGCCGGAGCGCCGTTGCTGCATTTCCTCGGTACCACCTTCGAAATCGGTGCCGACGAAACCGGCCGCGGCGGTGCAACCTTCACATTTGGCGTCATCGCCATGGTGCTGATTTTCGCAATATTGGCCTACATCCTGAGCCAGACCGCCTGGGGCCGGCATGTCTACGCCGTGGGGGATGATCCCGAAGCTGCCCAATTGTCCGGCGTCAACGTGCGCGGCACCCTGATCTCGGTCTATGCAGTGACCGGCTTCATCTGCGCCATTGCAGGTTGGGCCCTTATCGGGCGGATCGGATCGGTAAGCCCGACCTCCGGACAACTTCTGAACATCGAAAGCATCACGGCCGTGGTGATCGGTGGCATCTCGCTCTTCGGCGGGCGCGGCTCGATCATGGGGCCGTTGTTCGGCGCGCTTATCGTGGGTGTATTCACTCTCGGCCTTCGCCTCGCGGGTGCCGACGCCCAGTGGACATACCTGCTGATCGGCGCACTTATCATCGGCGCTGTCGCCGTCGACCAATGGATCAGAAAGGTATCGGCATGATTGAACCTATTTTGAAAGGCCGTGGACTGGTCAAGCGCTACGGCAGGGTTACGGCCCTCGATCACTGCGACTTCGATCTTTACCCCGGCGAGATCCTCGCCGTGATCGGGGACAACGGGGCGGGCAAGTCGTCGCTCATCAAGGCGGTATCCGGCGCAGTCGTTCCGGATGCAGGCGAGGTGTTCCTCGACGGCAAGCCGGTCCATTTCACATCGCCCACCGATGCCCGCAAGGAAGGGATCGAGACGGTATACCAAACCCTTGCGATGTCGCCCGCCTTGTCCATAGCGGACAACATGTTCATGGGGCGCGAGCTGCGCAAACCCGGTTTTCGCGGCAGGTTTTTCCGTCAGTTGGACCGCAAGAGGATGGAGAAAGTCGCCCGCGACAAGCTGTCCGATCTCGGCCTGATGACGATCCAGAACATCAACCAGGCGATTGAGACCTTGTCGGGCGGCCAGCGCCAGGGCGTCGCCGTGGCCCGCGCGGCGGCCTTCGGCTCCAAGGTCATCATCCTGGACGAACCGACCGCCGCGCTCGGCGTGAAAGAGTCGCGCCGCGTCCTGGAACTGATCCTCGACGTCAGGTCCCGCGGTATTCCCATCATCCTTATCAGCCACAACATGCCGCATGTGTTCGAGCTCGCCGACCGCATCCACGTGCATCGGCTGGGCAAGAGACTTTGCGTGATTGATCCCAAGGATTACACCATGTCCGACGCGGTGGCCTTCATGACGGGCGCCAAGGAAGCACCCGAGCAGGCAGCCTGATGACTTCGTGGTAGCCTGACAGGTTCCCGTCGTCTCCGGCTCAAGGCACGGGAGCCACGGAAAACGCGTCATTCCAGCGCTCGAAGAACTGGCGCTCAGTGCTTTGGTCGAGCGCGACGAGGAGCGGAGGGGCCAGCGGGATCGAGCGACGGGCGCTTTGGATAACGTTTTGCTCCTCCGGCGAGGTCGAAAAGTTCAAGCCGACCGAAACAAGGATGGACTTGCCCCGGTCTGAGAGCAGGAAGTCCAGAAACCGCTCGGCCGCGCCCGGGTTTCGGGCACCCTTCGGGATCATGTAGCCGCGTGACAAGAAAAGCGTGTAGTCGTCCGGCAGGATCACACCCACGTTCGCGGGCGCTGCGTTTTGCACGTAGGACCCCAGAACGTTGTATGCGATCAGGTAGTCCCCGCGCGATACGCCGTCGATGATCTCGGCGGAACAACAGGTGGCAACGGCTTCGGACCGTGCGAGCCCTTCGAGCAGAGACCCGAACGTGGTGGCTTCGAGGCTGTCGATATAGGCAAAGAGATAACCGAGGCCGGAGGCTTCGATGTCGTAGGTGGCGACCCGGGCGCGCATCCTGTTGGGGTCATCACGCAACAGGTCGAGCAGGTCAAAGCGCGATTGCGGGACGTCTTCGGGCGCGATGTGCTGCGTGTTGTAGATCATCACGGCCGGCTCTTGGGTCACGCCCCAGATTTCATCGCGCCAACGCCGCGACGGCGGGAGCGCGCGCGTGCTTTCGGACACATAGGGGCGCGCGCAGGCCCTGTTCACGAGCGACACCATCAAGTGGACGGCCGAGGAGAACACGACATCCGAAGACGCCTTGCGGCCGTCGCAGGCGTCCGAGGCCGTGGCGTGCAGCGCGTTGGACCCCCATTGTTCATAGGTGATCGCCAGGTCCGGGGCGCTTTCTGCAAACGCTTTGAGCGCCGGGGCGAAGATCTCGATGTCGGTGGTCGACCGGATGATAAAGGGCGTCGCGCCGGTGCCGAATTGGGCGGTGGCCTCCGCGCTAGCCTCCTGTGCAACCGCCGGTGAAAGGCTGAACCAGAGCGCGAACAAGGCATGTGCCAGGCGGATCATGACGTCTCCTCCCTGAGTTTGGGCAAGGCAAGCGCGATGCGAAACCGGCCCCCGTCACGCGATGTCACGATGTCACCGTCAAACGCGTCCGCGACGGCGGTGACGATGGACAGGCCCAGCCCCACGCTGTCCTCGCGCGAGGCGGAGCTGCGCTGGAACCGTTCACCGGCGCGCGACAGAAGCTCCGGGGCGATGCCGGGCCCGGCATCCTCGACCCACAACAGCGCGCGCCCGCCCTCCTCGGACACCCCGATGCGCAGGGGCGGCTTGCCGTGCTTGAGCGCATTGGACAAAAGGTTCTTGCCCGCCTGCACGAGCGAAAACTCGTCGCCCGCGATCATCACCTCCCGCTCACCGATCACAAGCTCGACCTCGACGCCCGGGGTCAGCACGTCGTGATCGCGGGACTCGACGATTTCGAGCGCGATCTGGCGGAGATCGACCTTCTCGCGCGCGACGGAATCGGTGCGGTGGACCACCAGCGCGCGCGACAGCATCTGGTCCAGGAGCGTGCCAAGAGACCGCGTGCGGCGCGCGAGACGATCCAGGAGACGTTCGCGCTCGGCGGGGTCGGTTTCCTCTATCGCGGTCTCGGCCTGCGCCCGGATCGCGGCAACCGGCGTGCGCAATTGGTGCGCGGTATCGGAGATCAGGGACTGCATCGCCGAGAACTGCCGGTCCAACCGTCCCATGAAGCCGTTCGTGGCCGTGACGATCACCGCGATCTCTCGGGGCAGGCCCTCGGTCGAAACCGGGGTGAGGTCATAGGGGTCGCGCCCTGCCATGTCTTGGGCAATCTGGTCCAGAGGGCGCACCGCACTGCGCACGACGAAAACCGAGATCAGGATCAGGGCGGCGCCCGCGATGGCGAGGGGCAAAAGGGCGTTAAGCGTGAGGTCCACCGCCAAGGCGCGGCGCGCGATCGTGGTCTGCCCAACGGTCACATGGACGGCACCCGAGAATTCCCGTTCTGAAAACCGGCGCACCACGTCGACAAAGCGCGCATCCTCGCCCCGCATCTGCCCGTCGAAGAAGACCCCATCCCGGGACCGGTCGCGGTCAGGCTTCGGCGCGTCGGCATGTCCTGTAATCAGTGCACCATCCAGGCCGCGCACCGCGTAGGTCACGCGATCGTCGGGGGCCTGGGCCAAAAGCTCGAAGGCCGAGGTCGGCAGAACCACGATAGGTCCACCGTCGGACACGCGAATGGATTCCGCAATATCGGTCGCCGCGCCAAGAAGAAGACGGTCATAGGCTTCCCACGAGGCCGCGCGCCCGTTGAACCAGGCGAAAAGGGCCGCGATCACCGCACCGGTTCCGAGGATGACGACGAGCCCTGCAAGGAGCCGCGCGAGCAGGCTGGGTGCGTTTGTCTCAGTCAAGGTCCATGATCCGGTACCCCACACCACGTTGCGTCTCGATCCTCACGCGGCTGCCGGCCAGACGTTTGCGCAGCCGCGCGATATAGAGCTCGATCGCGTTCAGCCCGACATCGGCATCGTCGAAGGCGAAAAGCCCGTCGTAGAGCCGCTCTTTAGACAGGAATTGTCCCGGATAGCGCATCAGGAGTTCGAGAAGCGCCGCTTCCCGTCTGGTCAGGGCGATTTTCTCATCCTCCAGCGTGGCACTCATCTGCGATGGAGAATAGGACAGAGAGCCGACCTGGATGGTATCGCTTTTCTGAACCGCGTCCCGTCGGACCAGGGCACGAAGCCGCGCTTCAAGCTCGCGCTGGTCGAACGGCTTGACCAGGTAATCGTCGGCCCCCAGGTCGAGCGCACTCACACGATTGTCGACCGACACCAGCGCGGTCAGCATCAAGACGGGCGTCCGGTCGCCGCTGATCCGCAATTGCCGCAGGAGATCGGTGCCGCTTCCATCGGGCAGGTTGATGTCGAGCACCAGCGCGTCATAGCGCTGAACGGCAAGGCAATCCTCCGCCTCCTCCCGCGTGGCGGCCAGATCGCAGGCAATGCCCGTCTTGGCGAACCTTGACGACACGGTTTCGGCAAGGTCGGTCGCGTCTTCGACCATCAGCACGCGCATCATTCGTCCTTTCGCGTCATGCAGCCAATGCATGACAGTTTTGTGACAGGTTCAACCTTTATTCCCCTCATAACCCGACCGGAGCAACGCGAAAAGCCTGCGTGTCGGCCGGGGAGGAGACAGGCGTGCCGGACAATAAGGCGCACGCCGCATGTGGAGGACACAAAATGATTATCAAAACGGCTCTGGCCGCACTCGTGCTCGGTGCATCGACCCTCGGTGCAGTGGCACAGGATTTCACCCCCGAAAACCCCGAATGCATCGCGCCCGCGAACCCCGGCGGCGGCTGGGACTTCACCTGCCGACAGGTGGGCAAATCGCTCCAGGACCTGGGCCTGCTCGACAAGACCATGCAGGTCGTGAACCTCGCCGGTGGCGGCGGTGGCGTCGCCTTCGCCGAAGTCGTGAACAAGCGCGGTGACGACAACGACCTGATCGTCGCGGCATCCTCGGCGACAGCGACCCGGCTCGCCCAGGGCGCCTTTCCGGGCAACACGATGGACGAGGTCCGTTGGCTCGCCTCGATCGGCGCCGACTACGGCGTGATCGCAGTGGCCGATGACAGCGAGATCACCACGCTGCCGCAGCTTCTGGACACGATCAAGAACGACCCGACCTCGATTTCGGTCGCCGGTGGTTCGGCCGTGGGTGGCTGGGACCACCTCAAGGTCCTGATCGCCGCCAACGCCTATGGCATCGACGATGTGCGTTCGGTCAAATACATCGCCTTCGACGGTGGCGGCGAAGCGGTAACCCAGCTCCTCGCGGGCTCCGTGCAGGCCTTCACCGGCGACATCTCGGAAGCCAAGGGCTTCGTCGATTCCGGTGACATCAGGGTCATCGCGATCCTGTCGCCCGAACGTCTCGACGGTGAATTCGCCGACTTCCCGACGGCCCGTGAACAAGGCGTCGACGCCATCGGCGCCAACTGGCGCGGCTTCTACGCCCCTGGCGGCATGTCGGACGCGGCCTATGACGCCTGGGTGTCGAAGATCGCCGATCTCTATGCAACCGACGAGTGGAAAGCGATCATGGCGGCCAACGGATTGGCACCGCTGAGCCTGCAAGGCGAAGAGTTCGAAGAGTTCGTGGCAAACTCCGTCCAGCAGATTCAGGATATCTCCCGCGAAATCGGGATCATCAAGTAACGACGATACCACGCATCAAAGCTGGGCGGCGACAGTGTCGCCGCCCTTTTTCCCTCAGCCGTAAGGAGACCGCCATGAGCGATCGTATCTTCGGCGTCGTCGGACTTCTGCTCGCCATCGGTTTCGCCCTGGCTGCGCTGAACATCGAGGAAAGCTTTCTCTCCGACGCCGTTGGCCCCAGTGGCTTCCCACTCATCGTCGCTGCCGTGCTCGCCCTGTCGAGCATCGTGATCGTGGTCAAACCAGACCGCGCACCGCACTGGCCCAGCTTGGGCCGTCTCGCCGAACTTCTGGCCGCCGTCGTCGTGATGGTCCTTTATGCCGAGCTTTTGCCGACCCTGGGTTTCGTGATCGCGACCGCTTTCGCTGCCGCCTATCTCAGCTGGCGTCTCGGGTCGGGCATTCTGGCGTCGATCCTGACCGGTATCGGCTCGTCGGTCGGCATCTACGTGATCTTTCATCTCATCTTCGGCCTGTCGCTCGCGCGCGGTCCGCTCGGCTTCTGAGGGGATAACCGATGGAAACTTTTGCAAACCTTGCCGATGGTTTCGCCATCGCGCTGACATGGAACAACCTGTGGCTCGCGCTTCTGGGCTGTTTTCTCGGCACCATCATGGGCGCGCTGCCGGGCCTCGGTCCGTCGAACGGCGTCGCGATCCTCATCCCGCTCGCTTTCACCATGGGGCTGGGCGCGACACCGTCGCTTATCCTGCTGACCTCGGTCTATTACGGGGCGATGTATGGCGGGCGGATTTCATCCATCCTTCTGAACATTCCCGGCGATGAACCGGCGATGATGACCTGTCTCGACGGGCATCCAATGGCGAAAAACGGTCTCGCGGGCGCGGCGCTGTCACTCTCCGGCATCGCCTCGTTCGTGGGGGCGTTCATTGCGACCTGGGGTCTTATCCTGCTCGCCCCGCAGCTCGTGAAAATCGCGCTTCTCTTCGGGCCCGCCGAGTATTTCGCGCTCTTCGCTCTCGCCTTCATGACGCTGGGCGGGGTGTCTTCGACCAACCAGGCCAAGTCCGCCTTCGCCGCGGCACTTGGCCTCGGGCTTGCGACGATCGGTGTCGATACGCAGACCGGTGTGCCGCGCTTCACCTTCGGCGAAGTGCACCTTTACGACGGTCTCGATTTCCTTGTCGCCATCGTCGGCCTGTTCGCCCTTTCCGAAGTGTTCATCTTCCTCGAAGAACGTCACGGCTCCGCCAATGCGGATGCCAAGAAACTGACCATCGGCAAGCTCTATCCCCCCCTGTCGATGATCAAGCAAACCATACCGACGATGCTGCGCACCTCGGTCTTGGGGTTCATCGCCGGTGTTCTGCCGGGCGCAGGTGCGTCGCTGGGGTCTTTCATCAGCTATTCATTCGAGAAACGGCTGGTCGACAAGGACAATACCTTCGGAACGGGTGACCCGCGCGGCGTGGCCGCGCCAGAGGCGGGCAACAATGCCGCCGCGGGTGGCGCCCTGGTTCCGATGCTCGCGCTCGGCGTTCCGGGGTCGGGAACCACCGCGGTGCTTCTTGCCGTGCTGCTGTCGCTCAACATCACGCCCGGTCCGCTTCTGTTCTCGGAGAACCCGGACGTGGTCTGGGGCCTGATCGCCGCGCTCTTCATCGCGAACTTCATGCTCCTTGCGCTGAACATCCCGATGGTGGGGCTGTTCACCCGGGTTCTGCTGGTCCCGCCGCGCATCCTCATGCCGATTGTTGCCATGGTCAGCTTCGTTGGCATCTACGGCATCTCGGGGTCGACCTTCGATCTGCTCGTCATGATCGCCTTCGGTGTCATGGGCTGGGTTCTGCGCAAGCTCGACGTGCCGCTGGTGCCGATCATTCTGGGCACGTTGCTGGGCAACGCGATGGAGAATAACCTGCGCCGTGCGATCACCATCGACAATGGCAACTGGTGGACCCTGATCGACAGCCCTCTGACGATCATTCTCTGGTCCATCGCGATCGTCGGCTTCATCCTCCCGCTCGTGATCGGGCGCCGGGTAAAATCCCGGATGCGCCGCGACGAAGAAGGGGCGTTGCAAGACTAAAGCGTCCCGCCTTATTCCTGAGACAGGGATGAGGCGGGGCGCGGCACTACATATGAGCGTTTCACGCGTTCCGCCAAAAACCAGTGATTCAGGTTTTTGGCGGAACGCTTCAAGAAAGACCGAGGGCGGCCACCACCCGTCGCCCTCGACCGACCCATGTCCCGGCAACCGCCGCGCGTGCCAGGCCGTGGACTGATCACAGCTGATCGCAATGCGGATGGCCGCGAGGGCAATACCGCCCACGAAGGTCTCGGCCTGACCTCCCACTGAACTTTCACCCATCCGAACCCGGGGACCTTCGGGATTTGCGCCGATTGGCACGGATAATGCACAACGCACCTTTCCCCAACGCCCCCTGATTTCGCTGGTGCCCGCGGCCGGACTCGAACCGGCACGGCATTAAGCCAAGGGATTTTAAGTCCCCAGTGTCTACCATTCCACCACGCGGGCCAGCGCCAAGATTGGTAAGGGATGGACGCCAAAAGGGGAAGCGGCTTGGCATCGAAATTTGCCGCCCCGGACAAAAAACGCCCCGCGGATCGGCGGAGCGTTTCGGTCCGGTCGCCGGCCTAGTCGAACTTCTTCGACGGCGCCAGGACGGTCGCCTGCCCTTTGAGCACCGGCTTGCCGTCCACCAGCGCCTCGGTCTTGAGCGTCACGCGCCGCTTGGAATGGTCGATGTCCATCACAGTCACCTCCGCGCGCACCACGTCGCCGGGGCGCACGGGGCCGATGAATTTCAGCTCCTGCCCCATGTAGATCGTGCCGTGCCCCGGAAGCTGTTCGCCGATCACCGCCGAAATCAGCCCCGCCGTCAGCATCCCGTGCGCGATGCGCCCACCGAAGATCGTGTCCTGCGCATAGGCTTCGTCCAGATGAACCGGGTTCCGGTCGGTCGATACCTCGGCGAACATCTCGATATCGCGGTCGGTGACCTCCTTGGTGACATGACGCATCATGCCAATTTCAAGGTCTTCGATACAGATCGTGCCGCGGGGCATATTGTCCAACATGGGATCCTCCGGGTAATAATATTGCCGGAAATCCGGCGATGCGTAACAATATTACTTCGCAACCGCAGAAATCAACCCCGGATTTGCGCCTATCTCAGATAACCCATGGCAAAGGTCGGCGTGACCATCTCCTTGTTCACATAGGTGTCCAGCGCCTTTTGCACGGGCTGACGCCCCGTTTGCGTCTCCTCCCGCGCCAACCCGCCGGTAATGAAGAGAGAATCGATGTCCTCGCCCAACGCGCCTTTGATGTCCGTCGCGATCCCATCGCCCACGGCAAGGATACGGCTGTCAGACGGCTGCTTGCCCAGCGCCGACAATCGCCGCCGCGCAAGGTCGTAGATCGGCGGATGGGGTTTCCCGAAATACAGGCTCTCGCCCCCCATCTCGGTATAGAGCGCCGCCACCGCCCCCGCGCACCATTAGCGCACATCGCCCCGGTCCACGACGATATCCGGGTTCGCACACAAGAGCGGCAGCCCCTTTTGCTTGGCATAGAGCAGGTCCGGCCGCAGATCTTCCAACGGCGCCAGGGGATCGAACGGCCCCGCGCAAACGATCCCTTCCGCCTCCTTCAAGTCGACACGCCGTATCTCCACCGGATCGTCGATAATCTGCATCGGGTCGAAGAATTCACGGTCCCGATCCTCCCCCATGAACCAGACCTTTTCACCGACAGCGCCCATGAACATCGCAGCCCGCGCCGCGTCGCCCGAGGTCGCGATGGTATCCCAGGTGTCGTCGGGCAGACCCATCTGTGCCAAATGCCGCTCGACCGATGCCCGGTGGCGCGGCGCATTGGTGACAAGCACCACCGTGCCGCCCTTTTCGCGAAAGCCGCGCAACGCCGCGACGGCCTCGTCGAACGGCTTGTGGCCATCATGGACGCACCCCCACAGATCGCAAAACAACGCGTCATAGGGCGCGGAAATATCGGCCAGGCTTTCGACGATCTGGGTCATAGGGGGTCTCCTGCTCTCTTGCCTCTCTCTACCGCGCCCGCGTCGATCACGCGACAGCGAACCTCTCCGCCCCGGCAGAATTCCACGCTGCGACGACCTGCGACGCGCGCGCCGTCGTTTTACAACGTGGTCACCTCTACGTCTGGCGCGGGTCACGCCTCCCTTGAAGCCACCCGCGAAAGCTCATATTCACGCTCCTGAACATATTCAGGAGAAACGACCCATGGCAGACCGGACGCGGCGCACCATCTTGCTGGCGATCCCCGTGGTCGCGATCCTCGCGGGCGCGGGCTACACCGTCACCTCCGCCAACCGCCCCCCGGCCTTCGATCACCTCGCCCTGTCCAGCGAAGAGCTGACCGACGGCGATGCGCTCGTCGTCGATATCCGCCACCCCGAAGAATGGGTCGAAACCGGTGTGGTCGAAGGCTCGGTTCTCTTCACCTATGCCGGCGCCGACCGCTTCCTCGCCCAAGTCGGCCCCGCCATCGCCGATGGCCGCGATCTCGTCCTCATCTGCCGATCCGGAAACCGAACCTCACGGGCCGCGGCCGAACTTGCCGACAAGATCCCGAACCGGATCATCTCGGTCGAGGGCGGCATCAAACGGATCATCTCGGACGGCTACCAGACGGTAAAACCGCGCTGATTTCCGCATCTCGGACGCGACGTCCGGGGTTTCGTCAGAGGTGCCTTGGCGCGGGCGTGACGCCTGCCGGACGGCAGCGCCCGATCAGAACCGGCGCCGCACATAGGGCAAGAAGCCGACAGCCAGGGCCACTTCGATCAGGGCGGCCACGAGGATGCCGGGCCCGACCCGGCCGAAGGTAAGCTCCAGCACCCCCAACACAGCCAGACCGCCCATCATCACGACCATGCCCCGGGCAAACACCACCTGCGTCGCCCCCTTGGCCCGACGCGCGCCCCAGAGCAGGATCGCGAGTCCGCCAAGGATCACCGCCGTGCTCCGCGCAAACGCTTCCGCCGCCACGGAACCTTCCAGGCCGAAGAGCCAGAAAACCAGCCCGGGCACGAAGAACAGCACCGAAGCGAGCGCCCCGGTGACAAGGAAGCTGGCGAGGATCAGGTGGCGAAAGGACATGGCGTCTCCAAAACTTCTGCGCCCAAGCTATCGGTCATATCCCCGATGTAAAGGGCGAAGCACCAACCTGTCGGCACCCGGTCGCTTATCCAATTCCGACATTCGAAACGAAAAAAAGGGCGCCCCAAATCGGACGCCCTTGTCTTACTCGAACAATCCCGCTCAGAGAGCGAGGTTCGGGATGATCTGCTTTTTCCGGCTCACGACGCCCGGAAGCACGACCGTGTCGCCCGAAACGCTGGCATTGAAGCTCTTCTCGGCCAGACCTTTGACCAGGTCATTGGGCACCAGAAGCGTCGCTTCTTCGCGGATAATGTCCACCACGAAGAGCAGCACCTGGTCCACACCGTCCTCGGCGGCCACGGTCTTCATGCTCTCCATCAGGCTCGCCTTGCGGTCGAGCGGGATCTCCGGTGCCGTTGTTTCCAGGACCGAGACGCGGAACTTGGTGCCCGCGACTTCGTATTCCTTCGAATCCATGCGCAGAAGCTCGGCATCCGAGAACGCGCTCACGTCCGACTTGGCCGCGAACATCTCGGCCGCGTAATCCGGGATCGACACGCCCAGTTCCGAGGCCAGCGTCTTGGCCACCTCGATGTCGCGCTCCGTGGTCGTCGGCGACCGGAATTCGAGCGTATCGGACAGGATGCAAGACAGCGCCAGCGCGCGGATCTCGTCGGTCATCTTGGCGGTATCGTCGCCCATCAGGTCGTACATGATGGTGGCGGTGCAGGCGACCGGGCGGATGGTGATGTCGATCGGCCCCTTGGTTTCCAGCCCGCCGACCAGCTTGTGGTGGTCGATGATCTGCACCACGTCGGCGTCATTGATGTTCGACGGCAATTCCGCCGGGTTGTTCGTGTCCACCACGACGCAGCGCTGCCCCTCGGCCAGATCGGTCAGGATCTCGGGCTTGTCCTGTCCCCAGCGCTCCAGGACGAAAGCCGCTTCGGTGTTGGGCTCACCAAGAAGCACGGGCTTGGCGTCCACGCCCTTCACGTCGTTGAGATACCACGCCCAGATAAGCGGCGAGCCGGTGGAGTCGGTGTCAGGCGATTTGTGCCCGAAAACGAGGGTGGTCATGATGCAGCGTCCCTTTTGGGGTTTCGGATTTCGTCGCGTGTATAGGCCCGCTGTGCGGGCTTGTCACCACCCCCTTGGGGCAATCGCGACGCCGCGCTACAAAGCGCCATGGCAAAGGTAACCGAAACCGATCTCTACCCGCCCGTGAAGGCCTGGCTCGAAGCCATGGGCTACGAGGTAAAGTCGGAAATCGGCCCCGCCGACGTGCTCGCCATTCGCGCGGACGCGGAGCCGCTGGTGGTCGAACTCAAGGCGGGCTTTTCCCTCACCCTCCTGCAACAGGCCGTAGCCCGTCAGTCCGTAACGGATGCGGTCTATGTTGCCGTCCCCCGCTGGTCTGGCAAATCCGGCTGGCGCGCCTTCAAGGGAAACGTCGGGCTGGCCAAACGCCTCGGCCTCGGCGTGCTTTCGGTCAAACTCGACGAGGGCCAGGTGCAGGTCCACGCAGACCCGGTGGAATTCCGCCCCCGCAAATCGAAACTCAAACGCGACCGGATGCTGAAAGAATTCGCCGCCCGCGCGGGCGACCCGAACCAGGGCGGCACCCGCGGCCAGATCACGACCGCCTACAAACAGGACTGCGCCCGCATCCACGCGCATCTCGCGAAACACGGCCCCAGCAAGGGCGCCGAGATCGCCCGCGCCACCGGCGTCACCCGGGCCACCCGGATCATGTATGACAACCACCTGGGCTGGTTCATCCGCGTGGACAAAGGCCTCTACGATCTCTCCGACACCGGCCGCACCACGTCACCATAAGAAAAGGGACGCCAAAACGCCCCTCTTCATCGTGCCTCAAATATCCCGGGGAGGTCCGGAGAGCCCTTCCGGCATGTTTCGTTGCCGAAACACGCCTCTCGGGTTCCGCGACGCAGGCGTCGTTACGGGCAGCGCCCCTCCAAGAGCGCGACGGCGACAGAAGGCGCAAAACCTCGGTTCACGAAGGAACGGCAGTCGATCGCGAACCTGCCCGAGTGTCACCGTTTCAGTGGCGCGCATATTGAGTTCACGACGAGGGCGCAGGCTCAGGCCACGTTCTGCAGCGCCACGCGCGGGGTCACGCCCAGCGCATGGACCACGTCGCGCGTCAGCCCCGGCTTGTTGAGCGTGTAGAAGTGCAGATCCTCGACGCCCCCTTCCACCAGCTCCGTGCAAAGCTCGGTCGCCAGCGAGATCGACAACAGGTCCTCCCGCCCGTCGCGCTCGGCGCGCTCATAGGCTTCGTCGAGCCAGACCGGCACCGGCGTCCCGCAGGACTGGGCGAACTTGCGCACGCCCGACCAGGTCTCGATCGGCAGGATGCCGGGGATGATCGGCGCGTCGATCCCCGCCGCCGCGCATTTGTCGCGGAACCGGAAAAACGTCTCGGCCTCGAAGAAGAACTGCGTGATCGCGCTGTCGGCGCCCGCGTCGATCTTGCGCTTCAGCCACTCGACGTCCGCGTTCTCGTCCCGTGCCTCCGGGTGCCGGTCCGGATAGGCGCCGACCCGGATGTTCACATCGCCACGTTTTGCCAGCGCCTCGACCAGTTCGACCGAATTGGCGAACCCGTCCGGCGTCGCGGCAAACCTGTCCGTGCCCTTCGGCGCATCGCCCCGCAGCGCCACGATATCGGTGACGCCGGACGCCACGTAACGGTCCACGATATCCATCGTTTCGGCCCTGGAGGCGTTCACGCAGGTCAGGTGCGCGGCCACGTTCAGCCCGTAATTGCGGTGGATCGTCGAGACCACGTCATGGGTCAACTCGCGCGTCGTGCCCCCGGCCCCGTAAGTCACGGAAACGAAGCTCGGATCGAGCGGGGCCAGGTCGCGCACGGTGTCCGACAGCCGGAAGGTGGAGTTCACGTTCTTCGGCGGGAAAAATTCGAAAGAGATGCGAGGCGGTTTCATATCGGTTTCATCCTGTTTGCTTGCCTCCAGAACTAGGGGGTTCCATTCGGTGAGGCAAATTCATAATACTCAGGAAGAATATGAGGATCATGCATGTATATCGAATTTCGCCATCTCCGCTCCATCCGCGCCATCCATGAGGCCGGCGGCCTCGCGCGCGCGGCGGATATGCTCCACATCACCCAGTCCGCACTCTCGCACCAGATCAAGGGGCTGGAGGACCAGGTCGGCATGGAGCTGTTCCAACGCCGCTCGAAACCAATGAAGCTCTCGCCCGCGGGCCAGAAGCTCCTAAACCTCGCCGAACGCATCTTGCCCGAGGTGTCCCGCGTCGAAGAGGAGTTTCGCGCCATGCAATCGGGCCGTTCGGGGCGGATGCATATCGCCATCGAATGCCACGCCTGTTTCGACTGGCTGTTTCCCGTGCTCGACGGTTTTCGCGGCGCCTGGCCCGAGGTGGACGTGGACATCCGCATGCGTCTCGCCTTCGACGCGCTGGAGGCGTTGCGCCGCGAAGACGTGGACTTCGTGATCTCCGCCGACCCCGAAACCCTCCCCGGCGTGACCTTCACGCCACTGTTCGACTACGAGCCGATGTTCGTTAGTGCCGCGAACCATCCGCTCGCCACGCACGATTGGATCGAGGCCGAGGATTTCACCGGTGAAACCCTCCTCCACTACCCCGTGGAACGCGCCAAGCTCGACATCTTCACCAAGCTCCTCACCCCCGCCCGCGTCGAACCCGCCGCCACCCGCGGCGTCGAACTGACCGAGGTGATCTTGATGCTGGTGGCCGCAGGCCGGGGCGTCACCGTGCTGCCTGACTGGGTCTTGGGCAAATACAAGTCCAACCCGGACTACGCGATCCGCCCGATCACCGAGGCAGGCATCTCCAAACGCATGTATGCCGCGACCCGCGACGAAGACGTGGCCAAGCCCTATATCGCCCACATGATGCGACTGGCCCGCACCGAGCCGGTCAAACTCCAGCGCGTTTGACCGGCCCATATCCCGCGACCACCCCGCGCGGCCCAAAATCCGTCACCTGGATTTTGCCCGATTTCGTCCCACGAAATCGCCCATAATGCCGAGGTTCGCTCTATGCCGCACCGGTCCTTGCAACCTGTTGTGCCGTAGAAGGACCGGCGCGCCTTGTCGGCACAGGCCTTCGCACCCAAAAACGGACCTTCGCGCAATATGCAGCGCAAGCACCCAAACGACCGAACGTTGCAGGTCGCACGAACGGCAGCGATGCGCAGGGAGGTGGCTTTGCAAAGTTGTGCGTCACGTAGCGGTTCTTGACATTCCCGGCCCATTCCCGCCGTCGGTCTTCACGTACATCCCGCTTACATGTCCGCGCCGACGCAGAATTCAGTTAACTTATCGAGAGTTACATGATTGCCCGACCGAACACCGCACTTACATGCATCAGTCCTGAGAGCGTCGTTTCCGTGTATTCGGATCGGGAGGAGCGGCAATCCGTCGCGCATGTTTGTACTGTATCCGTTATCCGGGAACCGGACGATCTCGACCTGGGGTCGGGCAACTCCCATCCGGTCGGTGGCAAGGGGTCCAGGGCAAACTGATACAATCGAGAATAGGTAGCGAAATGACCTCCAAGTCTCTCAGAACATCCACCGCAATTTTTGCCGCGTTGTCTCTTATGCAGCCCCTTCCGGCGCTCACGCAATCCAGCACCGAAATCCGCTCATTCGAAGAGATCTGCGCCGAGGCCATGATTGCCGACGCACTTGCCTGCGAGCTCCATATCAAGGAGCTCCAGATAGCGGCCGAGGCCGAAGCACAGGCGACGGCTGACGCCGCTGCACAGATTATCGCCGAAGCTGAAGCCGCCGCGCAAGCCGCGACCGAAGCCGATACCGACGCCCAGACCGATGCCGCCGCCGAGGCGGATAATCTGGCTCAAGCAGCCGTCGACGCCGAAACGCAGGCCGCGGATGCAGCCAGCGCCGCCGAACGGCTCGCTATTGAAGCCGAAGCCGCTGCACAAGCTGCAGCTGACGCGCAAACTGCGGTCGAGGCCCCTGACGAAGCCGAGGCTATTGAATTTGGTAAAGCCGAAACCGAGGCTGAGGCTGAAGCCGCCGCAGATGCACAAGCTGAGGCTGACGCACAAGTTCAGGCAGAAGCTGATGCCGCTGCGCAAGCCGAGGCGGAGGCTGAAGCCGCCGCGTTGGCCGAGACAGAAGCCGCCGCGCAGACCGAAGCCGCTGCGGACCAGGATGCCGAGCCTGTCCCGGAAACCTTCACCGAAGCACCTGAAACGACCGAACCTGTTGCCGAAGATTGTCTGGCCGAGGTTGTCGATGCCGATGGCACCATTCTCTGCGCCGATGAGTTGACCGGCGAAGGTGTCGCCGCAATCGCGGACGAGGACGGTGAAGGAACCGAAACGGAGGTCGAGGTGACGACCGAGACCATCACTGAAAGCACTCACCGCTCCAGCAGCGAGGAGTTCGGTGAAGCGACACTTGACGCCGAGGGCGAGGCAACAACTGAAGCAGCCGCCGACGGGCCGGAAGTGGAGCAACGCGACACCGGTATGAGCGACCTCGAAAAGGCCGGCTTGTTCGTGCTCGGCGCGGTGGTCGTCGGTGCGATCCTGTCCAATGGTCAGCGGGTGGAAGCCAATACTGGCGATCGGGTGATCGTGCTCAATGACGACGGCACCTACCGGGTGTTGAAGGATGATGATGCGCTTCTGCGCCAGCCGGGATCGGACGTGCGCACGGAACGGTTCACCGACGGTTCGACCCGAACCACCGTCACCCGCGACGATGGCACCCAGATCATCACCATACGGGATTCCACGGGTCGTGCACTTCGCCGCGTTCGGATCGAACCGGACGGGCGCGAATACCTGCTGATCGACGACACCCGCACCTTCGATCCGGTGATCGTCCGCGACCTTCCAACGCCGGTCTATGACGACTTCGATTACAGCAGGGCGACCGGTTACGAAGCGCTGCGCCAGGCACTTCTGGCCGCCGACCAGCGCGACTACGGCCGCAGTTTCAGCCTGCGACAGGTGCGCAACATTGTTGAGGTGCGCGAACTGGCACCCGAGATCAACTTCGGCGCCGTCACCTTCGCCACGAACTCCGCCGCGCTTCAACCGTCGCAGGCGGAACAGCTTCGGGAGATGGGCCTTTTGATGAGCGACCTGATCGCCGACGACCCAACCGAGCTATTCCTCATCGAGGGTCATACCGACGCGATTGGGGGCGCAGGCCATAATCTTCTCCTGTCGGATCGGCGGGCCGAGTCTGTGGCGCTCGCCTTGAGCGAGTATTTCCAGGTGCCGACGGAGAACATGGTTGTTCAGGGGTACGGGGAACGCTTCCTCAAGATCCCGACCCAAAGCGCCGAACGCCTGAACCGGCGCGTTGCCGTGCGTCGCATCACGCCTCTGTTGCAGCCGTACTGAGCCTGACTGAAGTCAGGCTGCAGGGCAGCTCAGAAGCAAGTGAGTCGACATGAACGCAAACACCCCCGGCCTCGCTTGGCCGGGGGTGTTTGCGTCTTATCCGATGGTCGGTGAATGAAAGCCTTTGTCGACACTCAGAAAAACATGTCGAACACGTACTCGCGTTCCGGGTATTCAGCGCCCGTGTTCATTCCACGAAAATGGCGACCCGGTTTCCCGGATCGCCTGAACTCATCACCACTTGGTCATGCCGATGTGGCAAACCGATAAGACAACGCACTACCGAACGATATACACCACGCGGCGGTTCTCCCGCTCGACAAGCACCGGAACGCCGTTGACATAGGCATAGTAGTATTCGCTGTCAGGCACCTCGTTCAGCATCACGGACTCGGGAAGACCCGCACCCACAACAACCTCTCCGTCGAGATAGACCGGATCGACCGGATTGCCGCGGACATAGGTCGTAACGGTTTCTGTCGGCGTGATCGCTGCTCCGGCACCCATGCCGATCGCCGCACCGATAATCGCTCCGACCGGCCCCCCGATAATACCACCGGCGACTGCGCCGGTCACGGCGCCGCCAACCGCAGCATCCGGGTCCTGTTCGTAGGTAATGGTTTTGACAGCCAGCCGTTCACGAACGGCAGAGATCGGCGCATCGACCGTCGCGGTCAGATAGTCCCCAGAGGCCCAGCCGTTGAACTCACCGTGCGTGACCTGGCACCAGTTGGACGCATCAAGGCATCCATCGACCACCACCGTTTGCGAGGCGGGAATCACCGAGATAATGTCATAGGTTGTGCTGGGACCCGCCCGAAGGTTGAGATCGGTCCAAGCCGTTGCCGTGGTTTGGGCAAGGGCCGAGGAGGCGAAAACCAGGCCAGCAACTGTCGTACTCAGAAAAAGCTTATTCGTCATCTGAAATTCCTTTCATGACCATTTCCGGAATTCGCAGGCATCAGAATTTTCGACAGACCAGAGGTTGATCTGTCATATCATTTTCGGATTTCCGGAATGGCCCGCTTGGCGGCCGGAGATTCGGCGCCATGCTTTACTTTGATGAAAACCAGCCGCGCCCTGACTGATGCAAATCAGCGTATGAAACTATTTTTTTGCGGCGCTCGGGCAAACTGGCCTGTGACCATTCACCTGACCTTGGCACTGCCTCGGTAATACTGAAGCCGACCTGCTCAAGGCTTTCTCTGTATCGCACGCCTCCCCAAGACCGCGGTGCGCCCGAAAACTGATCCATGTTATAGGAAATAGTCCGGCAAATGGCTATTATCGGTCAGGTATTTGGCCATTTGCCAATCATGAAGAAGGGAATCCAATGAACCGGATCATATACATTGTCGGACTTATCGTGATCGTTCTGTTTATCTTGGGCTATTTTGGCTTGCGTTGATCGCCGGGTCCACTGCGATCGGAGCCGCATCCGGGAGCCAAAACGGTGACTGGTGCCAGTCGTGACAGGCTGGCCCGCGCCTATGTGAGCCCCGACACGATCCGGTGCGATCGGTCAATTTCTGGAGATACAACATGAATGACGCAGTGAAGACGAAAGCCTCCCCTGACGATCTCAGCCAGCAGATCGAGGATCTGCGCGAAGACCTGTTGAAGCTTGCCGCGACGGTTAGAAACGAGATGTCCGAAGGTATCGAAGAGGCCGGGCGGCAGATCAGCAAGACCAGCCGGGACGCAAAGACAACGGCCACCAACGCGGTGATCGGCCATCCCCTGACTGCAGTCGGAATTGCCGCTGGAATTGGCCTTCTGCTCGGCCTTCTCGCGCGGAAAGGCTGATCCGTCATGGCTGCCGCGCTCTCCCGGTCAGCCCGACCCTTGCTGCCGTTGGCCGCTTTTGTCGCGGCCTTCTTGCTGGGGCGGCGACGGTGACGAATGCGTAGCGGCGTTGAGCCGCCGCACGAAGGCGATCGCGACGATCAGCGTCGGTGTCGCAACCAGCGCACCGGCGGCGCCCCAGAGCCACGCACCGAAAGCAATCGCCACGAACACGGCAATAGGAGCGATCCGAATGCGCGCGCCGACCACCATCGGAGTGACAATGTGGCCCTCGATCGTGTTCAGCACAACGACGACGGCAAAGGGCGCGAAGGCAATGATCGAATCGTCGTAGGACACGAGCCCAATGCCCAATGTGACCAGCCCCAGGATGGCCATCCCGATGAAGGGCATGAAGTTCAAAAGCGCCGCAGCGGCGCCCCAGAGCGGGGCGTTGGCTACGCCTAGCAACTGGAAGGCCACAGCAATGCTTACCCCGAGTCCCAGATTGACAATGGTGATTGCCAGCAGGTAGCGCGCGACGTTGGTGCGCACGTCGCGCATGGCCCGGCCGACTGCACGGCGCGTCGAGGCCCCGGACACCAGCGACATGCCCCAACGGGCCAGCATCGTGCGATCGCGGAGCATGAAAAAGGTGAGCATTGCCCAGAAAACCGCTCCGAAGGCAATGCCCGGGGCACTGATCGCCAGGTCGGCCAACAGGTTCTGGCCACCCGCCACCAGCTTGTCGACGGCGTCATCCTCTGAGCTCTCTTCGGTCGGTGCGGCCGGCACGGTGCCTTGCGGTTCGGCAGAGGGGATGGCCTTAGACTCGCCTTCGGGTGACGCTGACAACTGCAATATGATTTGGCGCGCGCGCGTCTCCGCCTCGCGCAAGATCTGTGGCGCTCGCTCGCTCATGGCTTCCGCCGAGGGAGCAAGCCAATACGCGGAAATCGCCGCGCCGGAAAGCAGACTACCGACAACGAAGGCCGCGCAGAGCGATGCTGGCGCGCCGGTGCGTTCCAGCCAGTGAACCGAGGGCGCAAGGGCAATCGCGCAAAGCAGGGCGAGTACCGTGGGTACCGCGATCAGGCTTGCCGCATCCAGCGCCGCGAGAACCATCACGCATGCGATGATGCCCAGCAGCGTGGTCTGGAGAGCGCTCCGATCGATCCGCGAGAACCACCCTGTAGATACTGCCCGGCGCGGCGACGTCGATGCGTCTTGCGGTCTCTCATCGGTCATGAGGAGCCTGCCTTTCTGAAATGATCGACGAGGGGATCATATGATCTTTCGGCGCGTGGGTGGGGAGAAACATCGTCCAGCCTGTTCTCAACGCCGATGCCGAATGCATGACGAGTTCGACAGGTTAACCTAATGCGATGTTGTCTAATTGAAGCGGCTGACGGTCTTGCTGATGCAGGTTAGCGCCGCGCAGGCCACGACAGGCGATGATGCCTCCATTGTGATTCCAGAGTGTCCGAAACTGCGATCCGCAGGTGGCAACACAGCGTCCACAAAGGATCTCGCACCATGGATAAGGACCGCATCAAGGGAACCGTCAAGAAGACCGAAGGCTCGATCCAGAAGACCTACGGCAAGGCGAAGGATGCCCTGCGCAAGACCTGATGCCGAGGGCTTGAAACCCAGCGAAAGGATGCAGCC
This sequence comes from Maritimibacter sp., assembly GCA_003520545.1. Taxonomy (GTDB): domain Bacteria; phylum Pseudomonadota; class Alphaproteobacteria; order Rhodobacterales; family Rhodobacteraceae; genus Maritimibacter. The sequence goes on from DOUP01000243.1 coordinate 22,760, forward strand.
ATGGAAAAGAACAAGAAAAAGAAGGCTGGAACCGGAACCCCGAAAGGCTCCAAACAACAAAGCGAATACAAGTCCCGCGAGGCTGACGGAAAGGCCAACCAGACCGACCTCGCGTTTCAGAAAGCATTCGGCAAAGGAAAGGCTGTTCCCCACAAGAGCTGATCCCAATGCCGTACGGCCCCGCCGCGTGTCCCTCCCGTAGCGGGGCCGATCTCTTGCGAACTCAGGAAAAGGAAAGCGCCATGCTCGGCACCGTTCTCATCATCGTCCTCGTTCTGATACTTTTGGGCGTGCTTCCAACATGGAACCACAGCAGGTCCTGGGGCTATGGTCCCAGCGGCGGGATCGGTCTCATCCTGTTGATCCTGATCGTGCTCGTACTGACGGGACGCCTCTGAAATTCTCGCTCGGGACGGTTAGCGCCTACGCACCGAACGACCACCGGCAAGGATGCCATTGATCAGCGCGGCTAGCGGACGGCAGAAGTGCGCATGGCGCATCTACTGCTCGAACTCTGTGCCCGGCTGCGGCTGGTGGGCGTGGGCGACTTTGATGGATTTGACTGCCCGCTGACCCAGTATCACCTTGCCGATGCATTGGGCTTGAGCGCCGTACATGTGAATCGCGTCCTTCGCCACCTGCGCGAAGATGGCCTCGTCACATTCCAGAAAGGGCGTGTGGTCTTCGACGACCTCGATCGCCCCAGGGGATGTCGCGGGCTTTGACATGGCCTATCTGGACCAGACAGGCCCGCTGTTGCGCAGACACGCGACCTCGGAAATACCTGCCCATGTGCAAGAGCCATGAAAAGCAAGATTTGTGATCGAATTGACGAAGCCTCCCCACCCGGCCAGAAAAACTTTCCCGTCTGGGCAGGGAAGCCTCGTCGACACTCAATACAAACAACTGACGGCGAAATACGCTGCCGTCGCGAAGATCGTATCGGAACGTTTTGTGGCTCAGACTGATCCAGGTTGGTGCCGGACACATTGATTGCCGGCTCTTGCTGGCATTGCAAACGGAATGGGACGGGCGGCGGTGTTGTGCCGGCCCGTCCCATCCGTTTGCCTCGCCTTTACGCTCAGCTCGTTGGCGTGATCTCGATCTCGACTCTGCGGTTCTCGGCGCGTCCCGCGGCGGTGGTGTTGGACGCAATTGGCTCGTAGTAGCCACGGCCCGTCACCCTGATCCGTGCAGAGGTGGTACCGGCCGCCACAAGCTCTCTCGCGACCGCCATTGCGCGGTCCTGGCTCAGCTGGACGTTGTAAGCGGCCGTCCCGACGTTGTCGGTGTGGCCTATGACGCGAACCGTGGAATTCGGGTGCCGCCGCAGGCTGTCCGAAACCGCTCTCAGCGCGGGACGGAAGCCGGGATCGACAGTTGATGATGCGGTGCGGAACGTCACTGCATCCGGCAGAACCACAAGGAGTTGCGATCCGGTGTTGGTGACATAGGCACCTGTTCCAGCCAGCGACCGGCTCAGCTCGCGTTCTTGCGATGCAATATTCGCGCCAATCGCCCCGCCGACCGCCGCGCCGATGGCGCCGCCGACCAGGGTCGATCCAGTGGTCCCGCCGATTGCTCGTCCGGCCACCGCCCCGGTTACCCCGCCGATCACGGCGCCGGTTGCAGGCTGGTTCGCCGTTCCGTCATTATACGTACACCCAGCGAGCCCGATAGCTACGGAGGCTGCCACTACAGTAATCAAATTTCGACGCTTATCCATCTGCTTGTCCTTTCACAGGAGCAACCCGCGAGGCATCGGCCAAGCGATTTCTCCGAACATACTGGATCATGACATCAAGACCGAACGAAGGTGCTGATCTGCGTTAGGCAATTAGCAATCAACCCAAGGTCTGTCGCAGGTTGTAGGTCAGCACCATCTCGGTCATTCCAAAAGGCAGTAGGGCATGGTCCGCCCGTTTGGATTCACCGAACGAGGCGTGCCAGGCCGCGAAATCATCGGCTTCCGCAACCATTCGAGGCTGCCGACGAAGACGCGTTTGACTTTGAGGGACTTCTCGCCGGAGATCCGGTCACACCGCCCCCGGCGCGTGAATGAGCCGCCACCAGATCAGCGCCCCCAGCGCGATCAACAGCCCCACCGAAATGCTGGCCGAGACGATCCGCGAACAGTGGCAGAGGGCCACCGGGACGACACTTCACGAAGCCTTCGGGATGTCCGAATGCTCGACCTTCGTCTCTGGCAACCCATCGCACCCTGCCCCCAAGGGAAGCCTCGGCTATCCGCAACCGGGACGCACCGTCGGGGTGATCGGCGCGGAGGGCCCGGTGCCACGCGGCGAACCGGGTGTGCTCGCCGTCCACCGCGCCGACCCCGGGCTCATGCTCGGCTATCACGGTCACGCGGAGGAAACACAGGCACGGTTCAAAGGCGAATGGTTCCTGACCGGCGATATGGTCTCGATGAGCGACGATGGCGCGATCACCTACCTGGGCCGCGACGACGACATGATGAACGCAGGCGGCTACCGCGTGTCACCCATCGAAGTGGAAGCGGCCATGGCCCGGCACCCCGGCGTGTTTGAGGCGGCCGCCGTCGAATGGCGCGTGAAGGCCGACGCCAGTGTCATTGCCTGTTTCTATGTGCCGGAGGACGGAGAGATCGCGGAAGACGCGCTCAAGGCCCATGCTCACGCCAACCTCGCCCACTACAAATGCCCACGTCGCTTCATCGCGGTCGATGCTTTGCCCAAGGGCGCGAACAACAAGCTCCTGCGCCGCGCGTTGCGCGTTCGTTTGTGAGTGCGAGCGGGATGACAAAGACCACGCGGCACGTTAGGGGGACGCCATGATCAAGCTCTACATCTTCTCCGACCCAATCTGTCCGTGGTGCTACATCGGCAAGGCGCGGCTCGACGCGGCCCTTCTGCAACGGCCCAACCATCCGTTCGAAATCGAATGGCACCCCTTCATGCTGAACCCGGAGATGCCGGCGGGCGGCATGGGTCGCCGCGAATACCTGGAGGCGAAGTTCGGTGGCAAGGACGGTGCCGTGAACGCTTACCTGCCGGTGACCCAGGAGGCGGAAGCCTCCGGCCTGACGATCAACTTCGACAAGATCGAGGTCACGCCCTCGACGATCGACGCGCACCGCTTGATCCACTGGGCGCATCTTGAGGGACGGCAGACCGCCGTGGTTTCGCGCCTGTTCGAGGCGTATTTCGTCGAAGGGAAGAATATCGGGGAGGCCGACGTGCTGCTCGATATTGCCGAGAGCACCGGTATGGATCGGGACGTTGTCGCGCGCCTGCTGGAGACCGGGGCCGACGCGGAGGATATCCGCGCCCGTGACATCGACGCGCGGGAAAAGGGCGTGAACGCGGTGCCGACCTTCGTCATCGCCAACCAGCACGTGGTCCCCGGCGCGCAACCCACGGACCTCTGGCTGAAGGTGATCGACGAGATTGCCCACGACCTGCGCACTCAAGGCGAAACCTGACGCGGGCGCTGTGCGGCCCCGCACAGCGGCGCACCCTAGCCATTCCTCCCGTGCGGGCGTAATCAAGCCCGGCACGGAGGAGACCACATGGCGCGCGCACAACCGACCCGATTGCTGGGCACACCGGAACTGGTGGCGCTGCTCGCAGCACTCATGTCGCTTATGGCGTTCTCGACGGATTCGATCCTGCCCGCCATGACGGAACTGGCACAAAGCCTGGCCCCGGACGACAAATCGCGCACCCAGTATATCGTGAGCCTGTTTCTGCTGGGCAGTGGTGTCGGCATGATGATCTTCGGCCCGATGTCCGACAGTTTCGGCCGCCGCAAAGCGCTGATGGCCGGTATCGGACTCTATATCGCAGCATCCGCTGCCGCCGCCTTCGCAAATTCGCTCGAAGTGCTTCTGGTTCTGCGGTTCTTCATGGGCGTCGGCGCCGCGGCGACACGAACGGTATCGCAAGCGGTCACGCGTGACCTGTTTTCGGGGGCGCAGCAGGCGCGGATTTCCTCGCTCATCTTCATGGCCTTCGTGATCGTGCCCGCGATGGCGCCGCTCGTTGGACAACAGATCATCTGGGCGGTCGGCTGGCGCGGGCTGTTTGGCACCTACATGCTCTTCGGAACCTTGATCCTTACGTGGTTTCTGGTCCGCCAACCCGAAACGCTCGCCCCCGAACACCGCAGGGCGTTTCGCCTGAAACCGATCCTCGCCGCCATCGTCGAGGTTCTGCGTGTGCCGGTGTCGCGCCGCTACGTGGTCGTGCAGATGCTGCTCTACGGTCAGTTCATTGCCTACCTCAGCTCCGCCGAACAGCTCTGGGTCGATGCTATGGACGTGGGCGAGCGCTTCCCGCTCTTCTTCGCCGGTGTCTCGATCCTGGCGGCGGGCGCAGGCTTTCTGAACTCGCGCCTCGTGGTGCGCGTCGGAATGCGACGGATGCTGCTCTACGCGTTCGGCAGTCAAACCGTCTTCGCGCTGATCGCCTTTACGATCTTCGCCTCGGGCGTCCTGGACGGCGCACCCGATTGGGTTGGCGTGATGGTTTTCGCGTTGTGGTCCGTTTCGCTCTTTTTCATCAACGGGCTGACATTGGGCAATGTCATCGCGCTGGCGATGGAGCCGCTGGGCCATCTTGCGGGAACCGCTGCCGCCGTGATCGGAGCGGTCGGAATGGTCGCGGCCATGGTCATCGCCGCGCCACTGGGTCAGGCGTTTGATGGCACGCCCCGCCCGATCATGCTGGGCGCCGCGATCTGTTCCGCCCTCGCCGTGACGCTCGTCGCCACCGACATGGGACGCAAGCGGCGTTAGCGGGACAAGTAGACCTCGCGCGCACCCTGCGCCGAATTCCACATCGTCCCGATGGCGTGGGTGGGCGAGGCGAATGAGTAGATGCCGTTCGACCGCCGGGAGCCGGACCCGAATTGCCACGCGAATTGTGGTGCGAACGCCATATCGCACCCCGTGGTGAGACCGAAGTCGTCGATCGAGACCTTGACCGCATGCGCCTCTTCGGGAAGGGCGCGTTGATTGACGAAATCGTAGCGAAGCGCCTTGCGAGGCCCTTGCACCGCGTTCAACCGCGTCATCCGCCCATTGCTTTTCAGGACCGGTCGACCGTTCTGCATCTCGATGTCCACCTGAAAGGTCTGAACACCCGTCGTATGGCCTATTCCCGGCGCGACGCCGGTCCAGGTCCCCTCGATCAACTCTCCGACCTTTTTCACGTTGAACGACATGCTGGTCGCGCCGCCCTTACAGACGCCATTGTCATCGTCGGATTGGGCAAGCAAGGGGGCCGGGACGAGCGTTACAAGAAGGGTGAGAGCAAGCAAATTTGGTCTGGGCATGTCGACAGGATCCACGAACATACCTGCTGCGTCAACGGTGCGGGTGGTTCCTGCTCTCAATCCGCGGTCAGACGGCGACCGGTCCCGAGCGCGACAACATCCGCGTGCGCAGGGGGCCGGCCGCGCCGATCTGTATGAAGTAAGCCACCATGACCGGCAGG
>DOUP01000099.1 GCA_003520545.1 Maritimibacter sp.
CCCCCGCCCCCCGCCACGAAGGTGCGATTTACTGCGATAGCCCGGCGCGCCACTCTTCGAGCGCCTCATCGCGGATGTCCTGGGCTTCCGAGCCGAGATAGACCAGCGCCTGATCCGGGACATGGAGCGTCTCGAACCCGGCGGGCAGGCCTTCTGCCGGAACCTTGGCGGGATACATCCAGTTCGTGGTGGGGATCGCGGATTGGAAATCGTCCGACAGCATGAAGTCGAGGAACTGATCCGCCAGATCGCCCTGATCCGTCGAGGCGACCTTGCCCGCGATTTCGATCTGCATGTAATGCCCGTCGGCAAAGGCCGCCGCAGCCTTGGTATCGTCGTCCTCGGCGATCAGGTGATAGGCGGGCGAGGTGGTATAGGACAGCACCATGTCGCTTTCGCCTTCGAGGAAGAGACCATAGGCCTCGGACCAGCCCTTGGTGACGGTGACGACGTTGTCGGAGAGGCTTTCCCAGTAGTCCTGCGCCTCCGCCCCATAGACCGATTTCACCCAGAGCATCATGCCCAGCCCCGGTGTCGAGGCGCGGGGGTCCTGGATGATGATCGAGGTGTCGCTCTCGGCCAGTTCCGCGAGAGAGGCAGGCACATCGTCGAGCTTGGTCTTGTCGTAGACGAAGGCGAAATAGCCCCAGTCGAAGGGCAGGAACATGTCGTCGTCCCATTCGATCGGCAGATCGAGCTGCGGCGCACTGACGCCATGCTGCGCGAAGAGCTTCGTGTCCCGCGCGGCGGCGGCGAGGTTCGAATCGAGCCCGAGCACGACATCCGCGTCCGTGCGCGTGCCTTCGAGTTGCAGGCGCGACAGGATCTCGGCCCCGTCGCCCACGGCGATCAACTCCAGGTCGCAGCCGCCGCATTGGGCTTCGAAAGCTTCCTCGATCACGGGACCGGGCCCCCATTCGGTGACAAAGCTGTCGTAGGTGTAAACGGTGAGCGTTTCCGCCGAAGCTGCGGTTGCAGCCGTGGCAAGACCCGCGGCGATGATGGTGCGTCTCATGTCATCCTCCATTGCGTTGGGCGAAAGGGGGAAGACCGGCGGCCTTTGCGCTTGGGTCGAAACCTTCCCTCCGCCGGTATGAGCCGGTTCAGGTTCAACGGGTTCGCTTGCGCATCTCAGCCATGGTCGATGGCACCCCGAGGTGACGCAGACACTATGAGCGGTTCGAATGATGTGCAAGAGGTTGCGAAACGGAGCGCTGGCGCGCGCAGGTTTGAGCCCGCGATCCTTCGGATCACGGGCGGAACGAGGGGCCCGGCCCCTCGCGCTCCCCGAAGTATTTGGGAAACGAAGAAGAGTTGAGGTTTTCGGGGGGGTCGTTTACCGAAAGCGGGACAAGGAGAGAGCCCATGATGAACAGTTTTGGACATATCTTTCGCGTGACCACATGGGGCGAAAGCCATGGGCCTGCTCTTGGGGCGACGGTCGACGGGGTGCCTCCGGGCGTGCCCTTGGAGGCGTCGATGCTGCAGCATTGGCTGGATCGGCGCAAACCGGGGCAGAGCAAGTATACCACCCAGCGGCGCGAGGCGGATGAGGTTCGGATCCTGTCCGGTGTCTACGAGGGTCAGACCACCGGGACGCCGGTGCAGCTCATGATCGAGAACACCGATCAGCGGTCCAAGGACTACTCGGAGATCGCCGAGAAGTTCCGCCCCGGTCATGCCGATATCACCTATTGGCAGAAATACGGTATCCGCGATCCGCGCGGCGGCGGGCGGTCATCGGCGCGCGAAACCGCCGCGCGCGTGGCGGCTGGCGGCATTGCGCGCGAGGCGCTGGCCGCGCTTGCGCCGGGGTTGGAAATCCGGGGCTACATGACGCGCATGGGGGTGCATGAGATCGACCGCGCCAACATCGACTGGGATCAGATCGAGAAAAACCCGTTCTGGACGCCGGACGCGACCGCCGCCGCAACCTGGGCCGACTATCTCGATGGGCTGCGCAAGTCCGGCTCCTCGGTGGGTGCGGTGATCGAGGTCGTCGTGCGCGGCGCCCCGGCCGGGCTGGGGGCGCCGATCTATGCCAAGCTCGACACCGAGCTTGCCGCCGCGATGATGTCGATCAATGCCGTGAAGGGCGTGGAGATTGGCGAAGGCATGGGGGCCGCCGAGCTAACCGGTGAAGAGAACGCGGACGAGATTTACATGGGCGAAGACGGCAAGCCGGTGTTTTCCTCGAACCATGCGGGCGGCATCCTTGGCGGGATTTCGACCGGGCAGGACATCGTGGTGCGGTTTTCCGTGAAGCCGACCTCGTCGATCCTCACGACCCGCAAGACGATTACCAAGTCGGGCGAGCCCGCGGAAATCGTGACCAAGGGCCGCCACGATCCCTGCGTCGGCATCCGTGCCGTGCCGGTGGGTGAAGCGATGGCGGCCTGTGTCATCCTCGATCACCTGTTGCTGCACCGCGCCCAGGTGGGCGAAGGACCGCGCGGGATCATCGGCTGATGCTTTCCATCCTCGCGATTACCTTTCCGATCTTCGCGGTGATCGCTTTGGGGTTCGGGTTGGTGCGGTTCGGGGTGTTCACCCCTGCCGCGATGCAGGCTTTCGGGGCTTTCGTCATGCAGGTCGCCATGCCGGCCCTGATTTTCCAGGCGGTGGCGAGCCGCGACATCAGCGAGGTGTTCAACCCGGCCTACATGGCGGCCTATGCCCTGGGCGGGCTTGGGACCATGGTGATTGCTTTTGCCTGGTTCTCACTGGTCACCGATCCGGGGCGTCGGTCCGTCGGGGTCATGGGGTCCAGCTGTCCGAACTCCGGCTTCGTCGGTTATCCGCTGATGTTGATCCTTTTTCCTGACATTGCCGGACTGTTGCTGGCGATGAATTTCCTCGTCGAGAACGTGCTCTTCATTCCGCTCGCTCTGGTGTTCATGGACCTGTCGAAAGGCGGCGAACAGCATCTCGGGGCGAAAATCGGACGGGTCTTGTTGAGCGTTCTCAAGCGTCCGCTCGTGATCGGGCTGCTGTCGGGACTTGCGTTCTCGGCGCTGGGGCTCACCTTGCCGGACCCGGTGGACCGGGGGCTTGGGACGCTTGCCGCCTCTGCGGCGGCGCTGGCGCTTGTCGTGATCGGCGGGTCGCTCGCCGGTATTCCGGTCAAGGGGAACGCGGGGTTGGCGGCACAGATTTCGCTCGGCAAGCTGGTAGTCCAACCGCTCGTCACGCTGGCCGCCGTGGTGGCCCTGGCGGGGGTCGGGCTGGCGCTGGGCGGTGATCTGCGGACCGCCGTGATCCTCTCGGCCGCGATGCCGATCTTTGCGATCTACGTGGTCTTCGCGCAGGAGATCGGGCGCGAAGGTCTGGCCTCGCTCGCGCTGCTCGGGTCGACGGTGGGGGCCTTCGTCACGGTCAACCTGCTGTTGTACGTGATGACCTAAAGCGTTTCGAGTTAAACCTGAAACAGGTTTGTCTCGAAACGCCGCGCAGCATGTGAGCGTTTCCCGCGCTTCGGGAAAAAACTCGTGATTCAAGTTTGTCCCGAAGCGTTTTAGGCGGTGGCATCGGCGAGGGCTGCGTCGAAGAGCGCCTTGATCTCGTCGTAACCGGTCTGGGCCACAAGACGCCCGATTTCGCGCTTGTCGCGGCCCACGGCGATCAGGGTGGAGCGGCGCGGCACGCCGTAGTCCTGCGTGATCGGCTCGCGTTTGTAGGTGTCCCAATCGACCTCGATATAGGTGATCTTCTCCTTGTAGGCCGGGTTCTCTTCGAACAGGCGCGCGATCACGCGGCGCTGGGCCTGACAGGTGCCGCACCACGGTGCGAAGTAGTCCAGGACGACGGGCGTGCCGCTGTCGAGCGCGCGATTGAGTGCGCCGGGGGTGTAGGCGATGGTGGCGGCCTGGCCCAGCACGGGGATCAGGGCTGCGGCAGCGGTGGTGGCAAGGAATGCGCGACGGTTCATGGGGTTCTCCCTAGATGGCGACGGAAAGATCGACGAGCCACGGGGGCAGGTTTTGCAGCACCCAGGCGTCGATCATGTGGTTGATACGGAACAGGATCATCGCGCCGACCAGGATAAACGCGACGCCGAGCACCGGGCGGCTCACATTGGCGAACCTGCGCAGGGCCGTGGCGCGCAGCCCGTAGCCGATGGCGAGGATCAGGGTGGAGACGCCCGCGGCGAACATCACCATGATGGAGAACGCCCAGGCGAGGTCCTGTCCCTGGCTGGCAAGCGCGATGGCACCGCCGATCGTGGGGCCGATGCAGGGGCTCCACACGGCGCCAAGCAAAAGGCCTGCGCCGAACTGACCCCAGAGCGAGGAGCGGTCGAAGCCGTCCACGCCACTATCGGCACGGGCGGCAAGGCCAGCGGTGGCGCTCGCGAAGACCGCGTTGGCCTGCGGCACCAGAAGGATCACGCCAAAGCCCAGCATCAGGATCGCGCCGGCGGTGGCGATGGTGTCCTCGGTCGGCCCGATGGCATAGCCAACGGTAGAGACGAGCATCCCGAAGGTCACGAAGCTGACCGACATGCCGAGCGCGAGCACGGCAGGCCCCGCGCGATGGGCCTGAAGCGCGGTGGCCAGCACGATGGGGAGCACCGGCAAAACGCAGGGGTTGATGAGCGTCAGTAGGCCGGCGCCATATGCAAGGATCAATTCCATGCTCATTTATGGTCCGACGTGGTGCTCACCGTCACCCGACAAGGACGTGAGGCGATGTTTCAACCGATGCAGGTCTGGGCCGCCGTGACGTGAGGGTCAGGTGGCGACGCGATCCGCCGTGATCGGTTTCTTCGGCTGTTGTTTGGCAAGCTGCACCGCGAGGATGCCGACCGTCACGATGGCGACGCCGATGACGTCCAGAAGCCCAAGCCGCTCGCCCAGCAGGACGGCGGCGATGGCGACGCCGAAGAACGGGTTGAGGAAATGGAAGGTCGCGGCCTTCACCGCGCCGATCCGTTGCACCAGGGCAAACCAGATCCACGTGGCGGCGAGACCGGGAACCAGCGTGGTATAGGCGAAGGCGAAGAGAAGCTTGCCGGTCCAGGTGACTTCGAAGGGCTCGAAGATCGCGGCGAAGGGGGCCAGCGCGATGGCGCCGACGATCATCTGGAGCCCGACCACCATCAACAGGTTGCCGCCCCCAGATGCCCCGCGCATCGACAGGGTCGCAATGGCGAGCGCGATGGCCGCGATGACACAAAGGGAGAGGCCGTAGAGATCGACCCCGCCGGAAATCCGACTGCCCATGATTAGCGCGACGCCAACGAAGCCGACGACCAGCCCGATGACGGCAAGTCCGGGGAGCCGGTCGCGAAAGACGATCCAGCCCAGAAGCCCGACGATCAGCGGCATGGTGGAGGCGATGATCGACGCGAAGCCTGCTTCGATGGTCTGCATCGCGATGAAATTAAGACCCAGGTAGAGCGCGTTTTGACACACGCCGAACACCACGACGGAGATCCACTGGCCCCGGGTGAGCCGGATTTTCTGCCCCATCATGGCGGCAAGCCCCATCGCCATCAGCCCCGAGATCACGAACCGGATCGCCAGTGCCGTCATCGGCGGTGCGACCTCCACGATCACGCGGGCCGACGTAAAGGCCGAGGACCACGCCAAAGCGAAGACCAGCCCCATGATGATTGCTCGAATGTCCATGTGTCCCCCTAGTTCGCCGCGCGACCCTAAACGATAGGCAGGGCGGCACAACCCATTGTGCGCCGCTCGTATGGCCCTGATGATCGACCGGATAGCTCGCGGCGAACCTCAGGTGAACCGCTGACCGCAAAGACCCCAACGAAAAAGGGCCGCCCGAAGACGACCCTTTTGGAATTCTCAGAACGCCGGAACTCAGGAGTTCACGGAGTCTTTCAGAGCCTTCGCGATGGTCATCTTGACCACTTTGTCGGCGTCTTTCTTGATCTGCTCACCGGTGGCCGGGTTGCGCACCATACGCTCGGGGCGCTCGCGGCAGTAAATCTTGCCAACACCGGGAAGGGTCACGGCACCGCCTTGCGACACTTCTTTGGTGATGATCGAAACGATGGCATCGAGCGCGCCCGAAGCGGCTTTCTTGTCGGTGCCCATTTCGTCAGCCAGAGCCGCAACGAGTTGGGTCTTGGTCATCGGTTTCGTCATAATTATCTCCTCACTGTCCCATTCGTGGGGGTTACATGTCGCGCATTTAAGGGAAGTGCGGGGGGACACACAACTGTTAGAATGACGGATCGGCAAGAAAACAACGCTTTCGCGGCGAAAATTGCGAAAATCCAACCCAAAGCGTTTCGCCAAAAACCTGAACCACAGCTTTTGGTGGAACGCGGTGCGAGGCTTAAGCGCCCGCCCGCGCCTCGCCTCTATATTGATGTCCCAGGTTAAAGACGTGACGCTTCAGAGGAAGGCGGTCTCGTCGAAGGACCTCAACTTTCGGCTATGAATGCGTTCCAACGGCATTTCGCGGAGCCGTTCCATGGCGCGAATACCAATGAGCAGATGTCGCCCGACCTGCGTCTTGTAAAAGTCGCTCGCCATGCCCGGCAGTTTCAATTCGCCATGAAGCGGTTTGTCCGAAACGCACAGAAGCGTGCCGTAGGGCACCCGGAACCGAAACCCGTTCGCGGCGATGGTGGCGCTTTCCATGTCGAGCGCGACGGCGCGGCTCTGGCTCAGCCGTTGCACCGGGCCCTGCGTGTCGCGCAGTTCCCAGTTCCGGTTATCGAGGCTCGCCACCGTGCCGGTCCGCATGATGCGTTTCAGCTCGTAACCTTCCAGCTTCGTGACATCTGCCACGGCGTCTTCCAGGGCGATCTGTATCTCGGCCAAGGGCGGGATCGGCACCCAGATCGGCAGATCGTCATCGAGCACCTTGTCTTCGCGCAGATAGGCATGGGCCAAGACGAAGTCGCCGAGGCTTTGCGAATTTCGCAGCCCCGCGCAATGGCCCACCATCAACCATGCGTGCGGACGGAGCACTGCAATATGGTCCGTCGCGGTTTTCGCGTTCGACGGCCCGACCCCGATATTGACCAGCGTCACGCCCGATCCGTCCGCGCGTTTGAGGTGATAGGCGGGCATTTGCGGCAGTTTCGGAAGCACCGGCATGTCGCCCTTCGGGTCCGTAATCTCGGAATTGCCGGGGCCGACGAAGCTGACATAACCGCTGTCCGGGTCCGCCAGCATCTTGCGGGCGTAGGCTTCGAACTCTTCCACATAGAACTGGTAGTTGGTGAAAAGCACGTGGTTCTGGAAATGCTCGGCCAGCGTCGCGGTGTAATGCGCCAGGCGGGCAAGCGAATAGTCGATCCGTTGCGCGGTGAACGGGGCCAGCGGGTTCGACCCGTCCTCGTTCACATAGCCCAGGCCGTTGACGATATCGTCATGCGTCGTGGCAAGGTCCGGCACATCGAAAACGTCCCGCAGCGGAAAGGACATCGCGCCTTCTTGCGGAACCGTAATATCGGGCCGCCCCGCAACCGCGAAATGCACGGGCATCGGCGTCGTTGACCAGCCCACGGAGACCGGCACATCGTGGTTTTTCAGAAGCAGTTCGATCTGCTGCACGAGGTAATTCGCGAACAGATCGGGCCGCGTAATCGTGGTCGCATAGCTCCCCGGTCCGGCGACGTGACCGAAGGACAGGCGGCTGTCGTTTGCCGCGTGGCTTGTCGTGCGGATGCGAAGCTCCGGATAAAACGCCCGGAATTTCGTGCCGGGCTGTTCCTCTTCGCTCGCATGTTCTGAAAACGTCTGGGCGAGGTATTCGCATGCCTGGTCGTAAAGCTCGCACAGGCGGTTCACCGCGGCTTTGGCCTCGGTGAAATACTCTGGCTCCATCGCAGGCGGTGTGCGGACCGGAAGGGAAAGATCGGCGGACATTAAGGCTCCTTGAAAAGGGGGGTAAGCTCGAACTTGGTCACATCGACGAGGCCAAGATCGGAAATCCTCAGCTCCGGAATCACCACGAGCGCGAGCAATGAGTGTTGCATGTAGGCGTTGTTGAGCGTGCAGCCGCATTGCGCCATCGCCTCGACCATCCGGTCGGCTTTCGCGGCGACGGTTTCGGCCGGTTCGTCGGACATGAGACCGGCGACCGGCAATTCGACCAGCGCGATCTCTTTCCCGTCCTTGAAAACGGTGATCCCGCCGCCCACTTCGCCGAGCCGGTTCGCGGCCTTGGCCATATCGTCGCGCGATGTGCCGACGACGATCATATGGTGGCTGTCATGCGCGACGGTCGACGCCATGGCCATATCGCCAGTGTAACCAAAGCCCGACACGAACCCGTTGGTGACACCGCCCGTGCCCCGGTGCCGTTCGACCAGAGCGATCTGTGCAATGTCGTTGGGCCTGTCCGGCTCGACCACGCCATCGGTGACGGACAGATCGGCGGTGAGCGCCTTGGTCGGCGCCTGGTTCTCCACCACGCCGATGACCTTGGCGGTGACGGTATTTGCCCCCTCGGGCGCGTCGATCACGAAATCCGCCCCGGTCAGCTCCTTGCCCAGATGCACCGTGTTGCGGGCATAGTCGGGCCAGTCGAGATGCGGGCATTCGACGCTGATCTTGCCGTTCTCCGCCACCGTCCGACCACGGGCGAACACGCGCTCGATGGGAAGCTCGGAGAGGTCCGAGGTCAGGATCATATCCGCGCGACGCCCCGGCGTGATCGAACCAAGCTCGCGCTCCAGCCCGAAATGTGTCGCGGTGTTGATCGTCGCCATTTGCAGCGCGACCAGCGGCTCGCACCCGCAGGAAATCGCATGGCGCACCACGCGGTTCATATGGCCGTCGTTAACCAGTGTGCCTGAATGGCTGTCGTCGGTGCAGAGAATGAAATTACGCGGGTCGAGGCCCTTTTCGGTGACGGCGGTAATCTGTGTCTCCACGTCATACCACGCCGACCCCAACCGCATCATCGAGCGCATCCCTTGCCGCACGCGCGCAATCGCGTCGGCCTCGCAGGTGCCTTCGTGATCGTCGGCCGGACCGCCCGCCACATAGGCGTGAAACGCGGGGCCGAGGTCGGGGCTGGCATAATGCCCACCCACCGTCTTGTTCGCCCTTTGTGTCGCCGCGATCTCGGCCAGCATCTTGTCGTCGCCGTGGATCACGCCGGGGAAATTCATCATCTCGCCCAACCCGATAATGCCAGGCCAGGACATCGCCTCGGCCACGTCTTCGGGCGTGATCTCTTTCCCCGTCGTCTCCAGCCCCGGTGCGGAAGGCGCGCAGCTTGGCATCTGGGTGAAGATGTTCACCGGCTGAAGCGCGGCCTCGTCATGCATGAGCCGCACGCCGTCGATGCCCAGCACATTGGCGATCTCGTGCGGGTCGGTGAACATGCTCGTCGTGCCATGCGGAATGACGGCGGCGGCGAACTCCGCAGGTGTCAGCATCCCGCTTTCGATATGCATATGCGCGTCGCACAGGCCGGGGATCAGGTAGCGCCCTTCGGCCTCCACCACCTCGGTCGCCTCGCCTGTGCAATGGCTGGCGTCCGGGCCGACATAGGCGATGCGTCCCTCCGCCACGGCCACGGACCAGCCGTCCAGCACTTCACGAGTATGGACATTCACGACACGCGCGTTGCGGATCACCAGATCGGCCGTGTCCCTTCCGGCCGCCACGGCGATCAGGCGAGGGGCCACTTCGGGCCAGGATTTCAAACGTGTATCTGTCATTTGCCAAGTGTCCCTTATTTTCGCGCGGACGCAAGGGGTTGCGTCGGGGCATAGGCGGTGGTCAATACAAACGCATGACACGCACACTTCTTTCTTTCGGACATGGATTTTCGGCGCAGGCGCTGGGCAAGCGGCTCTTGGATCAGGGGTGGCGCGTGATCGGCACCACGCGATCCGAGGACAAGGCCGAGGCGCTGCGTGCGCAAGGGATCGAGGCCGTGATCTGGCCAGGGTCGGACATGCGCGAGGCGATGAAAGCGGCGACCCACGTGTTGATCTCGGTCGCGCCCAATGAGGACGGCGACCCGGTTCTGGCGGACCTGCGCGACGAGTTCGTGCGCGTGGCGGACCGGCTGGAATGGCTGGGCTATCTCTCCACCACCGGCGTCTACGGCGACCATCAGGGCGGTTGGGTGGACGAGGAAACCGCGCTGACACCGGGAACCAAACGCGGGCAGCAACGGGTGATCGCGGAAGGCCAGTGGTGGATGCTGGCCAAGGAAACCCGGATGCTCCCGCTCCATATCTTCCGTCTGGCGGGCATCTACGGCCCCGGTCGCGGCCCGTTTTCCAAGGTGCGCAAAGGCACGGCGCGACGGATCATCAAAGAGGGGCAGGTGTTTTCCCGCATCCATGTGGAGGACATCGCCAACGTGCTCGAAGCCTCGATCAAACGTCCGCGTCCCGGCGGGATTTACAACGTCTGCGACGATCTCGCGGCCCCACCCGAGGATGTGATCGAGCACGCCGCTGAATTGCTCGGCGCACCCGTGCCGGAAGCCGAACCGATCGAAACGGCAGACATGACGCCGATGGCTCGGAGTTTCTATGCGGAAAGCAAGCGGGTGAAGAACGACCGGATCAAGCGCGAACTTGGCGTCACGCTGACCTTTCCGACCTACCGCGAAGGGCTGGCCGCGCTCCTGGCCGAAGAGCAGGAGTGAAACGCCCCCGCCGATAGACGGGGGCGATCAGATTACCAAGTCAGGAACATCGCGCCCATGAAGGCGAGGAAGATCAGCGGCACGAGAATGCCGTGATCAAAGGAAGACGCGGTTTCCTGAACGATGACCTGCTGATCCATCACCGGTTCGATCAATGCGCCAGCCATGGCAGAGGATGCGATCAGGCCGAGTGCGAGGCCAAGTGCGATTTTCTTCATGTCATACCCCAACGTTGAGTTACCCGTTTGGGGCGATAATGGCTCCAATAGAGCGTCTGTCCAGAGGCCGAAGGTATACAGGCGTTGAAAAGCCGCGCTTGTGGCAACACGGGCTCAGTTTCAGGCGCGTTTCACGGCCTCGATGTTGGCTATGCCGAGGGCCTCTTGCACTTTCTCGACAATGTCCTCCGCCATCAATTTCGCGGTGCGATACATGTCTTCCGGTGTTGCCTGGTCGATGAACGTGTCGGGCAGGAACATGGAGCGGAAGCGCAAACCCTGATCGAAGGCGCCGTTTTCGGCGAGAAGCTGGGCCACGTGGCTGCCGAAACCGCCGACCGCACCCTCCTCGATGGTGATGAGCACCTCGTGGTCGCGGGCGAGGCCGAGGATCAACTCGGCATCGAGCGGTTTGGCGAAGCGGGCATCCGCGACCGTCGCGTCGATGCCCTTGGCCGAGAGCATTTCAGCGGCCTTGAGGCTTTCTTCCAGTCGGGTGCCGAGCGACAGGATCGCGACCTTGGAGCCTTCCTTGACGATGCGACCCTTGCCGATTTCCAGCGGGGTCGGCTCTTCCGGCAATTCGCAGCCGACGCCCGCGCCACGCGGATAGCGCACGGCGGAGGGGCCATCGTTGATTCCATATGCCGTGGCGACCATGTTCATCAGCTCGGCCTCGTTGGCCGGGGCCATCACGGTGAAGCCCGGCAGGTTCGAGAGATAAGCGATGTCGAAGCTGCCCGCGTGGGTCGCACCATCGGCCCCCACCAGGCCCGCGCGGTCCACCATGAAGCGCACGGGAAGGCGTTGAATCGCCACGTCGTGCACAACCTGGTCATAGCCGCGCTGAAGGAAGGTCGAATAGATCGCTGCAAAGGGTTTCATCCCGCCTGCTGCCATGGCCGCGGAGAAGGTCACGCCATGCTGCTCGGCGATCCCCACGTCGAAGACGCGGTTCGGGAAGCGTTCGGCCATCAGGTTCAGTCCGGTGCCATCGGGCATGGCCGCGGTTACGGCGACCACCTTGTCGTCCACCTCGGCGAGCTTGGTCAGGGTCTTGCCAAAAACGCTCGTGTAGCTTGGGGCATTGGAGGCCGATTTGTGCTGCTTGCCGGTGGCAAGGTCGAATTTCGCTGTCGCATGCCCGCCGTCATTGGCGCCTTCGGCAGGCCCGTAACCCTTGCCCTTCTTGGTGATCGCGTGGATCAGCACGGGGCCGGTGGCGCGGTCGTGGACCGTGCGCAACACTTGCAGAAGCTGGTCCATATCGTGCCCGTCGATGGGGCCGACATAGGAGAACCCGAGTTCCTCGAACAGGGTGCCGCCGACGGTCATGCCCTTGAGCATCTCCTTGGCGCGGCGCGCGCCCTCCTGGAAGGGTTCGGGAAGCAGTTTCACCGCACCCTTGGCGGCGGCTTTGAATTCCTGGAACGGTTCGCCCGCGTAGAGACGCGAGAGGTAGGACGACATCGCACCGACAGGCGGCGCGATCGACATGTCATTGTCGTTCAGCACGACAAAGAGACGCTTCTTTTCGTGGCCTGCGTGGTTCATCGCCTCGAACGCCATGCCGCCGGTCAGGGCACCGTCGCCGATCACCGCGATGGCATCGCCAAGTCCGTGCTCCGGGTTGCCACCGAGATCACGCGCCACGGCGAAGCCCATGGCGGCGGAAATCGAGGTGGAGCTATGCGCCGCGCCGAAGGGGTCATAGGGGCTTTCCGAACGCTTGGTGAACCCCGAGAGACCGTCCTTTTGACGAATGGTGTTCATCCGATCGCGGCGACCCGTCAGGATCTTGTGAGGATAGCACTGGTGCGACACGTCCCAGATCAGACGATCCTGCGGCGTGTTGAACACCGAGTGTAGCGCGACGGTCAGTTCGACGACACCCAGGCCCGCACCAAAGTGCCCGCCGGTTTGCGAAACGGAGTAAATCGTCTCGGCCCGCAACTCATCCGCGATCTGTCGCAGTTCCGCATCTGACAACCCTTTGAGATCGGAGGGCGCTTTCACGCGATCAAGCAGCGGCGTTGCTGGACGGTCAGTCATTGGCGGGCCTCAAATAGGACATTTTTGATCAATTATCGCGCGAAATAGCGAAACGCGCCGCTTCTCGCAAGCTTTCAGCTTTATCAGCATAGGGGGAAAGCGCATCGCAAGCCTCATCGACAAGCTCGGATGCGCGGTTTTTCGCCCCGTCCATACCCAAGAGAGAGACGAAGGTCGCTTTGCCAGCGTCCTGGTCTTTCCGCACGGCTTTCCCGACGGTCGTCACGTCGCCCTCGATGTCGAGAATGTCATCCGCGATCTGGAATGCCAGGCCAAGCGCTTCGCCATACCTGCGCAACGGTTCGATATCGGCCTGGGCCATGCGAGCACCGGCGGTGGCTGACCATTCGAACAGCGCTCCGGTCTTGCCGGCCTGAAGCTCGATGATCTCGTCCAGCGTCAGCGGGGCGGGTGCTCTTTCGGCCCCGAGGTCAAGCGCTTGTCCCAGAACCATACCTTCGCCGCCCGCGCCTTTGGCAAGGCTCACGGCAAGATCGGCGCGCACATCGCCGGACCCGGCGCGGGGGTCCGCAACCAGTTCGAACGCAACGGATTGAAGCGCATCTCCGACCAGCACGGCGGTCGCATCGTCCCATTTCTTGTGCACGGTGGGTTGGCCCCGGCGCAGGTCGTCGTCATCCATGCAAGGCAGATCGTCATGCACCAGCGAACAGGCGTGCATCGCTTCGATGGCCGCGGCCGGAAACCGGCTGGCCGTATCGGGAATGTCGAAAAGCTTTGCCCCTTCGATCACCAGGAAACCGCGCAGCCCTTTGCCGCCCTGCACGGCGTAAGCCATCGGTTCGGCCATCGGTCCACGTTTTGGAAGCGCGTCATTCAAACAGGCCCGCGCAATCGCGTTCGCGGACTCCAGGGTCGCGAGAAACATTACTTGTCCTCGGCGGGTTTGGTTCCGGTCGGCTGACCATCGCGGTCAAGCGTGATGGCGGCGACCTTTTCCTCGGCCTCCTTGAGCTTCACTTCACAGCGCGCCTTGAGCTTTGCGCCGCGCTCGTAAAGCTTGATGGACTCCTCAAGGGCAACATCGCCCCGCTCAAGGCGTCCTACGACGGTTTCAAGCTCCTGCATGGCTTCCTCGAAGCTCATTTCTTCAACCGGCGTATCGGTCATGCCCCATGCTCCATCAAAGTCTTCACGTGTAATGCTGCGCTCTTCCCGAGCGCGTCCAAATCATATCCGCCTTCAAGTGTCGAGACCACCCGACCCTCGCAGGCACGTTCCGCGGTTTGCAATAGTTTCTCGGTGAGCCAGCCGAAGTCCTCGGTCGTCCAGTTGAGCGAGGCGAGGGGATCGTCCCCGTGGGCATCGAACCCGGCCGAAACGATGATGAGCTCTGGTTCCCATGCCTCGGCCTTGGGCAGGATGAACTCGCCCCAGGCTTCGCGCATCAAGGCGCTGCCCGACCCGGAGGCCAGCGGCGCGTTGACAACCTGGTCAAATGCGCCGGCCTCATGTCTCGCCCCGGTGCCCGGGTAGAGCGGCATCTCGTGGGTCGAAGCAAACAGCGCCCGGCTTTCGTTCCACAACACATCCTGCGTGCCGTTGCCGTGGTGCACGTCGAAATCGAGGATCGCGACGCGGCCAAGCCCGTATTCCTCCATCGCGTAGCGTGCGGCGATGGCCGCATTGGCGAAGAGGCAGAACCCCATCGGTTTGGCTTTCTCGGCATGATGGCCCGGCGGGCGGCAAGCAACGAACGCATTGCGCACCTCGCCGCTCAGAACCGCATCCACGGCGGCGATATTCGCGCCCACGCCACGCATGGCCGCCTGAAAGCTGCCCGGCGACATGGAGGTGTCCGGGTCGATCTGCGCAATCCCGCTTTCAGGTTCGGCGGTGCGGATCCGGTCGAAATGGGCCAGCGGATGCGCGAGCCGCACATGCGCCTCTTTCCCGACCGGCGCATCGCGGCGATCCAGGGCGTCGAAGTCCGGGGCTTCCAGCGCCCGACGCACGGCGGCAAGCCGCGCCACCTGTTCGGGGTGGCCCGGGGGCGTTACATGGGCATCGCAGTCGGGATGGGTATAAAGCGCGGTTGTCATGGACGGACGCTAGGCCAAAGCCGGGGGCGCTTCAAGAAACCGTTAGGCTGGGAACGGGAACCCTGTGGCCTGCTCATGCGTTTTCTCTCTAAATCATTGGAGGATTACATGTCCGAGATTATCGTCGCGCGCTTTCCCGACCTTTCTCACGCTCTCGCCGCGAAGAAGGATTTCACGCGCATGGGACAGAATTACACCATCGAACCCGAAGACATCGAGGTCGTATCGCGTGGCGGCAGCCGCATCGACATCCTGCCCGAGGTCAACCTGCCGCTCGCCCATGTTGCAGGCGGTGCGATCTGGGGGGCCGTGCTGGGTGCCGTTTTCCTGATGCCCTTGGTCGGGGCTGCGGTCGGCTCGGTCGTCGGCTATGTCACCGGACGCGCGAGCGACGTTGGTATCGCCCGCGATTACCTTCGCCAGATCGGCCGCGACCTCGCCCCCGGCGAAGCCGCTGTTGCGCTTCTCGCGCGCAAGGTTGACCCCGGCGCTGTCGCGGCAACCATCAAGCATCACGATGGCGAGGTCATGCGCTCCTCGGTTGATGGTGCGTATGAGGCCCAGATCGAAACCTGGGACTATGCCTCGGAGACGAGCGAAAAGGCCGATCTACGTAAACAGCCGGAGCTTGCTTGACCGAAACGCGCCGGACGTGGTCATTAGACCGAATGACGCGCAAGGCAAAATCCAACACCAAACCACCGCGCCGCGTGGGACCGATCCGGGCCACGCGGCGTTTTTTGCGGCGCTGGGTCTGGCGCGTGGCCTTGGCGTTTATCGCTGTTATCTGCCTGTTGGTGTCGCTCTTCGCGGTCGTGAACCCGCCCACCACGCTTTACATGGCTTCCGAGTCCGGGCGACTCGGGGGCGTCGCGCAGGACTGGGTGGATATGGAGGATATCGCCCCGGTCATGGCGCGGTCGGTCGTGGCCGCCGAGGACGCGAATTTCTGCCTGCACTGGGGGTTTGACATGTCCGCGATCCGGCAGGTCATCGAAGCGGGTGAAAGCCGGGGGGCGTCCACGCTCAGCCAGCAGGTCGTGAAAAACGTCTACCTCTGGCCCGCCCGGTCGTGGGTCCGCAAGGCGCTGGAGGCGCTGATCACGCCGGCGGTGGAGCTGGTCTGGACGAAACGGCGGATCGTGGAGGGTTACCTCAACGTGGCCGAGGTCGACGAAGGGGTGTTCGGGGTGGATGCTGCCGCCCGCCATTACTTCGGCAAATCCCCCGACCAATTGTCCGCGATCGAGGCGGCGCGACTGGCCGCCGTGCTTCCCAATCCCAAGGAGCGTTCTGCCTCCCGCCCCGGCCAATTCGTGCAACGCCGCGCCGCCGGAATCGTGGATGGAGCGGAAACAATCCGCCGGGACGGACGCGCCGACTGCTTCGAGGATTGAACAGCCGCGGTTTTCAAGGCATGACGACCGAAACATCCCAAGAGCAGCCATGATCCGTCTATACCATTCGCCCCTCTCCCCATTCTGTCGCAAAGTGCGCCTCGTGCTCGCCGAAAAGCGGGTCGAGGTCGAATTGGTGGATGAGCGCTACTGGGAAAAGAGCGTCGACTTCATGCGCCGCAACCCGGCGGGCAAGGTGCCGATCCTGCGGATGGATGGCAAAACCCTCACCGAAAGCGCCGCGATCTGCGAATACATCGAGGAGCGGCTCCCCGATCCGGTCCTGATGCCGCAGGACATCGACGGGCGCTACGAAGTGCGCCGCCTGGTGGCGTGGTTCGATGACAAATTCCACAATGAAGTCACATCGAACCTGCTTTACGAACGGGTGAACAAGAAGCTCACGGGCGCGGGCTATCCCGATTCCAAGAACATCAAGAACGGTGCCAAGGCGATCAAGTATCACCTCGATTACATGGGCTGGCTTCTGGATCAGCGGCGTTGGCTTGCAGGCGACCACATGACGCTTGCCGATTTCGCCGCCGCCGCCCATCTCTCCGCGCTCGATTACATCTCGGACGTGGACTGGAACCGGAACGAAAACGTGCGGGACTGGTACTCCAAGATCAAATCGCGCCCCGCGTTCCGGTCTCTTCTGGCCGACCAGGTGCCCAGCTTCCCACCGCCCGCGCATTACGCGGACTTGGATTTCTGATCGCCCTGTGGGACGGATGTTCCCATGACCCTGTATGACAAACTGAAAACGCGCGCCCTGGAGGAGGGGTTCTCCTCCTTTGGCGTCACCCGGCCCGATGCGGTGCCGGAGCTTGCCGCGCGGCTCGCGTCCTTCGTCGACCAGGGTCGGCATGGTGACATGGGCTGGATGGCCGAGCGGATGCATTGGCGCGGTGATCCTGCCGCGCTCTGGCCCGAGGCGAAGTCGGTCATCATGCTGGCCGAGCTTTACACGCCCGAACATGACCCGATGACGGTGATCGGTCAGCCCGACCGTGGCGCGATCAGCGTCTATGCCCAGAACCGCGACTACCATGACATCGTGAAGAAACGGTTGAAACGGGTCGGGCGCTGGTTGATCGACGAAGCGGGGGCGGACACGGAGATCAAGGTCTTCGTGGACACCGCGCCGGTCATGGAAAAACCGCTCGCGCAGGCGGCTGGATTGGGCTGGCAGGGCAAGCACACCAATCTTCTGTCGCGCGAGTTGGGGAACTGGTTCTTCCTGGGCGCGATCTTCACCACGGTGGAGTTGCCGCCCGACGAACCGGGGCGGGAAAACTGCGGCTCCTGCACCGCCTGTCTCGATGCCTGTCCGACGAACGCCTTCCCGGCGCCTTTCCAACTGGATGCCCGGCGCTGCATTTCCTATCTCACCATCGAACACAAAGGCCCGGTGGACGAAGAGCTTCGACCGCTTCTGGGCAACCGGATCTACGGCTGCGACGATTGCCTTGCGGTCTGCCCGTGGAACAAGTTCGCCGCCGAGGCGCGGGACGCGCGATACATGGCGCGCGACGATTTCGCCGCGCCGAAGCTTGCAGAGCTCGCCGCCCTGGACGACGCGGGATTTCGCGCCAAATTCTCCGGAAGCCCTATAAAACGGATCGGCCTGACCCGGTTCCTGCGCAACGTCACCTACGCGATGGGCAACAGCGGTGATCCAGCCCATGTCCCGCGGCTCGAAACCCTGGCAAAGAACCCCGACCCGGTGCTTGCCGACGCCGCGCGCTGGGCCTTGGGGCGTCTCGCCTAGTCTCCGTTCACGAACCTTTCCCGGTCCTCTTCGCTCATGCGAAACGCCGCGGCCGCGGCGTTGACCCCTTGGGCGGCTTGCTCGACCGGAATGGGTCCGATTATGCTTTTGCCGACGACATAGGTGATCGTCGTGCGGGTCCGGCCCGGAAGAAATCGCACGGAAACAGCGTCGATCCCCTTCGCGGCGAAGGTTTTCAGGAACGCGTCTTGCAGTGAAATATGCGAATGGCCGCCTGTATGGTCCGGCACCCAATAGACCCGCACAACGATTTCCAGCGGACTCCCGTCCTCGGCCTGTCCACGCGCATAGGCCTGTTCAGCCGCGCGGGTGACACCCAGGGGCCGCAGCGAAGGGTCCTTGGTGACCTGGAAATAGATCAGCGAGGCCGCCGCCGGAAACACGATCACGGCAATAAGCCCGATCACCCATGCAATCTGTCTGGGCGCACCGCTCCGGTGCCCCGGGTCAGGAGTTCGCCGGGACATACATGTGATAGGCATCGACCGCCGCGGCAATGCCATCCGCAGCGCGGCTGGTGGTGTAGGGGCCGATGCGTGAATACCCCACGACATAGGTCACGCGCGTTCGCTCGTCCCCGTTTGTGAAGGCGACATAGACATCTACGCCCTTGGCCTTGAACGCCTTGGTGATCGCACGTTCCAACTGGGCGCGGGACACCCCATCGGACCGCTCCGGCACCCATTCGACCTGCGCCACGATCTCGACCCCGTCGCCGGTCCCGGTCGCGCGTTCGTAGGCCTTCAAACTACGCTCGGTTACGGCGAGCGGTCGCCAGTTCGGATTGTCCGTCATCGTGTAATAGGTCAGCGTCACCGCCGACGGGGCGACGACCAGGGCGATCAACCCCAGAACATAAAGCAGACTGAATCGTTTCGACATCGCAGACCTTCCCTCGTCGATCCCGGATCGCGACCAGCTTGCAGGAAAAAGGTTGAGGAAGGGTCAAGATCACGGGTCCGGTTCGCAGTGTGACGGTCGAACGGCGGGAGGCCCCATGACCAGACACCGCCTTTGCGCGACCAGCTTCGCGTCGGTATGTCGGCACTCCGTGACCACGGCACAGCGATGCGGTAAATCCTGTGCCAACCCTCCGAATGAAAAACGCCCCCGCGATATGCGAGGGCGTTCTTTCCTGGTCCAAGTGCGGTGACGTCAGGACCGAACGAGGGTCTCATAGGCGTCCGAGATTTCGCGGGTCAGCGCGCCCACCTCGAAGGGGTAATCGCCGATCTGGCCGACAGGTGTAACCTCGGCGGCGGACCCGG
>DOUP01000205.1 GCA_003520545.1 Maritimibacter sp.
CGCCGGGGCTTGGATAATGCCCGGAAACGTAATGGAGCACCCCAAGCGACAGGTCCGCCTCTTCCAGAGCCTCGCGCCGCGCGGTGGTCTCCACCGCCTCGCCAGGATCGACACGGCCCGCGATGGTTTCCAAGACCCATGGGTTCGGATCACCCCGCACGTATGGTCCGATGCGGAATTGTTCGACCAGGAGCACCGTATCGCGCTTCGGATCGTATGGTAGCACGGTCACGGCGTCGCCGCCCACGAAGCCGGCCCGGTTCACCACCGGCGACAAGCTCCCGTCAAAGCGGCGAAACCGCAGGTCCTGTTCTTCGAGCAGGAAGTAATTCGCATAGGGTTTGCGCGTGGACAGCGCATCCACATCCCTGGACACGTCGTTTTTAGACCGCACCGTTGCCGGCGCGGTGTCGCCTGCCCGCACCCGCGATCCGGCCCGCTGGCGGATCATCGGCAGCCGTTCGGCCAGCGTTTCGGCGTCGATCTGCCCAAAGTAGCTCATCATCTCGCGCGCCGCCGCGCACCACAGTGGCGCATGAAGATCCACCCAGCTCGACAGGGACCAGTCTTCCCCGGCCCGCGCATCGGGATCGGTCGCGTAGTGTTCGGTGATGATCGGTCCCGCAGCGGTTTCCACCACCACCTCGACCGGATCATAGGCAAAACCCGCCTCGAAAAAATCCAGCCGCGCGCGGTGCTCCGCACTCAGCCCGGTCAAAAGAATCCCCGCCGCCTCGCCCCCCGGCACGGCAGCCAAAAGCGGGTGATCCGCGCCCTGCTTCCAGTAAATCGCGTGTCCGGCCAGCCGCGCAGGCGTCGCCACCACGTCCTCGGCGGGACCGAGCACGATGTCGCGCAAAGGTGCATGGCACAGGGTGCCGAAAACGAAAAGACTGTCCCGGGTCACCGCGTCCTGACCGCCACCCAGTTGGTGATCGCCCCGACAATCGCACCGCCGACCAGGGCGGCCAACACCACATCGGGCTGCGCGATGATCTGGATATACTCCAACGCCACATCGAACACGCCGACAATACTTTCCATCACCGTGTCATAGGCATTGCGAAACGCCCGATCCACCATCCGCTTGATGGCGAAGGCAAAGAGCGTGAGCAGCGTCTGGACGACCACGCTTGTAATCCCGATCGCCACCGCGTTTCCCGACTGCCGTTGGAACCTTGCGCCGGTGAACGTCCAGCCCACGATGACCCCCATGATCGCCGCGACGACCGGAATGCCTGACACCGGCACACCTTCGTCGAAATAGGGAAAGGTCAGGAAAGACACCCCGAACCCCAACACCGCGAGCAAGACAGCCGCGACCAATCGTGCAAACGTGGGCATGCACCCCTCCTCGTAAACGGTTGCGGTTCCCCGCCTCTACGCAGGTTTACGAACCGTCACCTGCACCACGTCGCAGTTTTCCGCCTGAAACGCCGCAGCGCAACCCGCGAGATAGAAATTCCACATCCTCCGGAAGCGGTCGTCGAACCCCAACTCCGCGACCTGATCCCACTTGTCGTTGAAGGTCTCCATCCAACGGCGCAGGGTCTGGCTGTAGCTCTGGCCGAACTCGAACTGCTCGCCGAACATCAGCCCGGCGCGGTCGATCTCGGCCCGCAGCGCGGTTTTCGACGGCAGCATACCGCCCGGAAAGATGTATTTCTGAATGAAATCGACACCCTTTCGGTATTCTTCGAACCGGCGCTCGGTCAGGGTGATGATCTGAAGCGTGGCATTCCTGCCAGGCTTCAAACAGGATTTGACCTTCTCGAAATAGACCGGCCAATACTTCTCGCCCACCGCCTCGAACATCTCGATGCTGGCGATCCCGTCGTATTGCCCCGCCTCGTCGCGGTAATCCTGAAGCTTGAAGGTCACCTTGTCCGAAAGACCCGCTTTCTCAATCCGGTCGACAGCGTAGTCATACTGCTCCTTGGAGATGGTCAGACAGGTCACGTGAAGCCCGCGTTGCCCTGCTGCATATTCCGCGAAACCACCCCAGCCACAGCCGATCTCCAGCACATGATCGCCCGGCGTCACCCCCATTCGGTCCACCATGGAGGCGTATTTCTGCTCCTGCGCTTTCTCAAGGCTTTCCTGCCCGGTCTCGAACAGGGCCGATGAATAGGTCATCGTGTCGTCGAGCCAGAGCCGGTAGAAGCCGTTGCCCAGGTCGTAGTGCGCCGCAATGTTTTTCTTCGCCTGGCGTTTGGTATTGCGTTGCAGCCAGTACCGGAAGCGTTCGAACATCTGCACGAGCTTCGCGCCCTTGAAGCCGCCATAGAGGTCATCGTTGTCCGTCTGGATGAAGTCGAGAAAGGCTTGCAGGTCGGGTGTCGACCAGCTTCCATCCAGATAGGCTTCCGAGAACCCGAGATCGCCCTCCCGGATCAACCGCTCGAACACGTCGTCCCTGTGCAGATGCACCTCCGCAACGTGACCCGGCTTCGGCCCTTCGGCACGAAACCGGCGCCCATCCTGCAAAATAAAATCAATGCGCCCCTGCTTGATCCGCTGCGCCATGGCGAAGACCGGCGCAAAATAGCGCGGCAGGTTGTCCTGGCCTTTGGTGTCGGTGTGGATCATTTTTGCTCCCCGTCTTTTCATATAGTCGAACGGAATTTTTCCGGACGATCAAGTTATTATGGGCTCAATCCTGTTTTGGGCGGTTTTCGTAGGCCTCCAGGGCGGCCTCGCGCCCCTCCTTGAGACCAACGATTGGGCGGTCGGGATAGTTTCCCCGCGGCGAAAGAGTCCATGACTTCGGGATGGCGTCGAAGTAATCAAGCGCTGTCTCGGGCGGATTTTCCTGCCCTTCCGCGATCCATGCATCCAGGTAGACGTGATCTTTGTCGAACTTGTCGATCTGGGTTTCCGGGTTGTAGATGCGGAAATAGGGCGCGGCATCCGGACCGGACCCAGCCGTCCACTGCCAACCCATCGCATTGGACGCGGGGTCCCAGTCGGTCAGGCAATCCTCGAACCACCGCATCCCGATCCGCCAGTGGATCATGCAGTGCTTGGTGAGATAGCTCGCCACGATCATGCGCGCGCGGTTGTGCATCTTGCCGGTCACATACATCTCGCGCATGGCCGCATCGACGAAGCGCACCCCGGTGCGTCCCTGCTTCCAGGCTTTCACCTCCCCGAGCCGCTCATCCTCGCGCCACGGAAAACGATCCCATTCCTCGCGCCAGTTGTCGGTCAGGATACGGGGCGTGTGATACATCAGGTGATAGGCAAACTCGCGCCAGACCACTTCCTTCACGAAATGCTCGGCCCCGGCCTTGCCCGCCTCTATCGCGCGTTGCCCGGCCGCCCAGAGCGCGCGCGGGCTGATCTCGCCATAGGTGAGGTATTCCGACATGCCGCTGGTGGCATCCTCGGCCGGAAAGTCCCGCCGGTCCTTGTAGTCCGCGACCTTCGACCCGATGAACGCGCCCAACCTGGACTGCGCCGCGCTTTCGCCCGCCCGCGTATACTTGGCGACAACGTCCGCGCCCCGACGCATGGCGGCCCCCATGTCCCAGTCATCCAGGTTGTCGCTCTCGGGCCAGATTGCAGGCGCTTCCAAGGCTGGCGCGGCCAGCGGCGCGCCCGGATCGCGGTCTTTCACGGCCCGCCAATAGGGCGAATACACCTTGTACATGCCCCCGGTCCTGGTCTCGACCGTCCACGGCTCGAAGAGCAGGAGACCCGCGTGGCTCTCCGCCGTGACGCCTGCCTCTTTCAATGCCGACTTCACATCCGTATCCCGCTCGATCGCCTCGGGATCATAGGCCCGCGCCCAGTGCACGGCCCCGGCCCCGGTCTCCGCGATCAGCTCGCGCAGCACGTCGAGCGCATTGCCCCTGCGCAGGATCAGCTTGGACCCCACCTCCGCCAGCGCCTCGCCAAACACCCGCAGCCCCTCGCCCAGCCGCCATTTCGGCGCGGCCCCGAGCGCATCGACGCCATGGTCCTTGATGAACACAGGAATGACCGCGCCGGATTTCGCGGCGGCGGTCAGCGCGGGATTGTCGGAGAAACGCAGGTCGCGGCGGACCCACCAAATCACGGGTGTCTTGCTCATGCACCCAATACGCGCGAAGCCCCCGTTCGGTTCACCGCACTTCGGCGAATTCCTTGAAAGCCATCATGTTTTTTCGCGTCTGCTTGCGAAACATGCCGAGCATCACGCGCGTCATCAGCTTGAGCATGAGCGTTTCGGCGTGAAACTCGCTCTCCATGGTCCAGACCGTGGCGCCGCTATCGTCGGAAAAGGTGCTGAGTTCCGGTTCACCATCCCCGCCCCGTCACAGGTGTTCCCGATCCGGTTGGGCGGGTCGACGGTGATGCTCTCGGTGTAACCCAGAGAGCAGACCCCAAAGAAAAACCCCGGCGCTGTGAGGCGCCGGGGTCGGTGTTTTTACTCGGCCGGAGCCGCCTTCATCACGGCCCGTTCATCACGCAGGCCTTTCCAGATGGCATAGCACATGATGAGTAGCACCACCGTGAACGGCAGCCCGGTGGAGATCACCATCGACTGGAGCGACCCGAGACCGCCTGCCGACAGCAGGAGCACGATAGCCACCGCACCTTCGAAGATGCACCAGAAGACACGCTGCGGAACCGGCGCGTCGACCTTGCCGCCCGCGGTGATCGTATCGATCACGAGCGAACCGGAGTCCGACGAGGTCACGAAGAACACGATGACCAGCACGATCCCCACGATCGAGGTAAGCCCCGCCAGCGGCAGCACGTCGAGCATCTTGAAGAGCTTCAGTTCCAGCGCCGCGTCTTGTGCGACGGTGTAGCCGTCCTGAACCACCTGCTGGATCGCGGTGCCGCCGAAGACGGCCATCCAGAGCACACAGACCATGGAGGGGATCAGCAGAACGCAGACCACGAATTCCCGCACGGTGCGACCACGGCTGACGCGGGCGATAAACATGCCCACGAAGGGTGACCAGGAGATCCACC
>DOUP01000122.1 GCA_003520545.1 Maritimibacter sp.
CTTGTCGACGTTGGCGATGTTACAGCGCTTGGGAACCAGGCCAGCTCTGCGGGCACGATCGAGATTACCAGTGCCAGCGGGCAATTTGAAACGCGCGATCTTTACGTTGGGGTCGGAGGCACAGGTGTACTGAATGTCACCGACGGTGGTGTTTCGGTCACGTCCTCGATGGCCGTCGGTGACTCGTTCAGCGGCAACGGAACGGTTGTCAACGATGGCGGCACGATCACTGTCGGGGCGGACCTTTCGGTTGGCAATTTCGGCATCGGTAGTCTGACGGTTCAGAACTCCGGTACTCTGACAGTTGTCAACGAGACCCTGATTGGCGACGGCGGCGCTGGGTCGGTGGGAAGCTTGACAGTCGACAATGCCGGTCTGGACGCGGACAACATTCTCGTCGGCAATGCCGGCACCGGAACGCTGACGGCCCAGGCCGGCGCCACACTGACGGCAGAAGATGTGATTCTCGGGAATGATGCCACTGGCAGCGGCACTCTGAACGTGACCGGAACGGGTACGAACCTCGATGTCGGCGTCGAATTGATCGTGGGCCTCGATGGCACCGGTACGGTGAACGTCGAAGACGGAGGCACGATCTCGGTCATCGACAACGTTCTACTTGGGTATAGCGCCACGGGGAACGGCACCGTCACAATAGACGGCGCAGGCAGCGGGATCGCTACAACAGAAGCTGTTGTGATTGGCCGGGCGGGTACCGGCGCGTTGACGGTGCAGGCCGGCGGCACCCTGAGCAGTGCCTACAGCNNGGGCGAAAGCGGCGATGGGATATTGACCATTGCCGATGGCGGCGTGGTCAGCAACCTCGTTGGCTACATCGGGTATGATTCAGGATCGACCGGCACGGTGACGGTGACCGGCGCGGGGTCGACCTGGACGAGCTCAAGCGACCTTTATGTGGGCGAAAGCGGCGATGGGGTACTGGCCATTCTCGATGGCGGCGCGGTCAGCAGTGACTCCAGCTATATCGGCTATGCTTCGGACGCGACCGGGGTGGTGACGGTAAGCGGCGCGGGTTCGACCTGGGACATCTCCGATGATCTCGAGGTCGGCGAAGACGGCACCGGGTCGCTCGAAATTTCCAATGGCGGTGCCGTCAACGACAGCGCCGGTTATATCGCTTATGGTCTTGGTTCCAGCGGCACGGCGACGGTGACCGGCGCGGGGTCGACCTGGACGCACGAGTATGATCTTGACGTCGGAGGAAGTGGCGTCGGCACGCTCAATATTTCGGAAGGTGGCTTGGTTGTCACCAATGATGGCGGCTACACGGGCACCGGCGTTACCATTGCCAGCAGTGCCTCCTCCATCGGCACGATCAACATCGGTTCCGCCTCGGGGGCGACGGCGACAGGCGCAGGAACTCTCGACAGCCCGAGTATCGAGTTCGGCAATGGCGACGGAGCGCTTGTCTTTAACCACACCGATAGCGGCTATGCGTTTGGCGCGGATATGAGCGGCGATGGCACGATCTTGCACGAAGCTGGCGAAACTATCCTGAGCGGTGATTCATCTGGCTTCACCGGGACGACCAGCGTTTCCGGCGGCACGCTTTATGTCAACGGCACCCTCGCCGGTAATGTAGCCGTTGCCGGCGGTACGCTGGGCGGCAGCGGAGCAGTCGGAAATCTGCAAGTTGGATCAGGTGCCAACCTTGCACCAGGCAATTCCATCGGCACGCTGAATGTCTCGAACTTGGTCTTGGGCGCGGGATCGACCTACACGGTGGAGCTCAACGATGGGGGCTTCGTCGCGGGAACCAATAATGATCTGGTGAACGCCACCGGGGCGGTGGCGATTGGTGGCGGCACGGTGCACGTAACGCCGGAAAATGGAACCGATGACGGTTCGACCTATACGGTGCCGGGCACCTACACCATCATCACGGCAAGCAGCGTGACGGGAGCATTCGACGCGGTGACCGAAGATTATGTCTTTCTCAGCTTCGCTCTCGACTACGATGCCAGCAATGTCTACTTGCTCTCCGAGCAGGCCGCCTATTTCTCAGATATTGCCGAAACGCCCAACCAACGCGCCATTGCGCCCGTTCTGGAAGATCTGGGTGGCGGCAACGCGGTCTTTGACGCGCTGATCGGACTCGTCGGCGGCGATGACGATGCGCGCGCCGCGCTGGACAGCCTGACCGGAGAAATCCACGCCTCTGCCAAGACGGCGCTTGTGGAAGACAGCCGGTTCCCGCGCGAGGCGGCCATGGACCGGCTGCGTGTCGCGCTTGGCGGTGTGGGAGCCGATAACAGCGCCCAGATCGAGGATCGGATCTCGGAGAGCATCGGAATGTGGGGCCAGGGCTTCGGGTCCTGGAGCAAGTGGAACAGCGACGGCAATGCCGCCACGATGGACCGTTCGATCGGCGGGTTCCTGATGGGTGGTGACGCGCTGGTCTGGGACAATGCGCGCCTCGGTGTGCTGGGCGGCTATTCCCGTTCACACTTCAGCGTCGATGATCGCGCATCCTCGGGCACGGCCGATACCTATACGCTGGGCCTCTATGGCGGCGGTGAATGGGACGCCTTTACCCTGACGGGTGGCGTGGCCCATAGCTGGCACAGTCTCGACACCTCGCGTTCGGTCGCCTTCTCCGGCTTTTCGGACAGTCTTTCTGCCTCCTATAGCGCCCGCACCCTGCAAGCCTGGGGCGAGGCTGCCTACAGCTTCGAGACGGGCGCGGCCCGGTTCGAACCCTTCGCCAACCTCGCCTATGTGAATCTCTCGACCGATGGCTTCACCGAGAGCGGTGGGGCGGCGGCCCTGTCCGCAGCCGCCAACACCGTCGATGTGACCTTCACGACCCTCGGCCTGCGCGCCGAGACCAATGTTGCCCTCGGCGACATGAATGCCACTCTACGCGGCATGATCGGCTGGCGGCACGCCTTCGGCAACACGCCGACCTCGCAGATGCGGTTTGCCTCGGGTGGCAATGCCTTCTCCATCGCAGGCGTGCCGCTGGCGCAGGACAGTCTGGTGCTGGACGCCGGGTTCGACGT
This sequence comes from Maritimibacter sp., assembly GCA_003520545.1. Classification (GTDB taxonomy): domain Bacteria; phylum Pseudomonadota; class Alphaproteobacteria; order Rhodobacterales; family Rhodobacteraceae; genus Maritimibacter. The sequence goes on from DOUP01000122.1 coordinate 3,024, forward strand.
GAACCTGACCGATAATGCCACACTGGGGTTTTCCTACGGCGGCCAGTTCGGTTCCGGCGTCCAGGATCATTCCGCCAGACTCAACCTGAACGTGCGGTTCTGATCGCCGGCGCTACTATCGGGGCACACCCGCAAATCCCGCGCCCGCCGCTCCAGACCTCAGGCGGTGGGCGTCTTTCCTTCCAAAAATGAAGACCATACACATGCCCAACACAAAACCCAGCCTTGCCGCCATTGCCGCTCTGACCCTTTCCACGTCAATGGCCTTCGCACAGGAGACAGGCCTGCCCGGCAATGCCTCCAGCCTGCGTGAGGGCCATGGCGATTGGCAGGTGGCCTGCACGGCGCCCGAAGGCACCGTCAGGTGCGCGATGACGCAAACCCAGGTGAGTGAAAACCGCCAGCGGGTGCTAAGCATCGAACTCACCACTGGCGATGACGCCATGGCGGCCCGCGGTGCGCTGGTGCTGCCCTTCGGCCTCGATCTCGCCAGCGGCGTTGCCTACCGGCTCGACGAAGGAAGCACCGGCGCTACCCAGCCCTTCCGAACCTGCCTGCCGGTGGGCTGCGTCGTCGATGTCGCGTTCGACACCGATACGATCGCCTCGCTTAGGGCCGGCAGCCAGCTCGACGTGATCGTCACCGCCGATGGCGGCCAGGAGATGATCTTAACCATCTCCTTGTCCGGATTCTCCAGCGCACATGATCGTGTGGGGGAGCTCCTTCGATAGTTGCCCCGAGGGACGAGGCGTTGCGCTACCTCAAATATGGTCTCGCGGCGGCGGAACTCCGAAGCATGCGCCGCGTGGCACGTACCTTGGGTGTCCGCGAAACCACTGTCAGCCGCAATATTGGCGCCCTCGAACAGCAACTCGATATCCAGATCTTCCAACGCCACAACACTGGCATTCGGCTGACAGATGAAGGGCGGGATTGGATCGAGAGCGTGCGCGATCACTACGAGGGTCTCGAAGAGGACCTGAGCAAGACCGCACAGCGCCACAAGAACACCGAGCAACTCCACATCGGCCTTTCCGCGCCGTTCGGCCGGGCGTTCATAGTCCGCCTAGTTTGGATGGCGACGGAACGGGGACTGACCTTACCTCACCTGGGGTTCGCAGAAGATGCTTGCCTGGTAGGTCGCAGTCTTACAACCGCAAGTGATACCAGTGCTCGTCCAGCCTTTGGGCTGCCTGACGCGCCCGTGCCTCAGCGACAACACTGGATCTAGTGCGCAGCGAGTAGCTGATCCGCCGCGCTGTGTAGTGGTGTGTGAGATCGTGTGGAACTCGTCGTGTGAAGTAGAAAACCCCGTGCTTAACAAATGTGAAAGCAGCTGAATTGGTCTCCATAATGGTCTACGCCTCCTGCGCCCTAGAGCTAAACTCGAGGGAAAACAGTGGCTTACCTGTAGTGAATGGCGCACCCGATAGGATTCGAACCTATGGCCTCTGCCTTCGGAGGGCAGCGCTCTATCCAGCTGAGCTACGGGTGCGTGCCCGCGCGGTATAGGCCAAGCCCCTGGGCCTCGCAACCATAATTCCACTCCCGTGCCATGGCCAGATCCACGGGACAATCCGGGAGCGGCCTGGGTGGACTTGCGCGGGCCGACAGGGTCCGTCCGGTCGGTTGGCGGGCCGCCTCGGTGTTTCGTCTGCCGGTCCGCGATATGCCGAGTCTTGCTAAGAACTCTTCGCGGGTTGCCGGCTCTGCCTTGCTCACGGAATCTCGGTCGTCCCGCACCAACCACGCCCCCGGTTCGGGGCACTTCATGTCGAACGACGATCTGGGGATTATGGCGGAGGGAATGACTCTGGCAACCAACTCTCTCCCTTGCCGGTGTCGGACTTAGTGCGCTTCTTTCGCAATTCTTCGCACCGCATTTTCGGAGAGGCAGTGACAGCCGTCAATTCTCGGGTCGCATTGATCTCCAGTTACCGAGCAGCGTTTCCGCGTCGAACCGGGTTGAATAGAAACCTCGACATGGCCCAGTCGGGCGGCCCAGACCGCTTTCCTCGATGGTCGCCAAATATCTTGGATCGCTAGCGTAAATCACCTCGTGATCTCCACCTAGCCACACAAATCCCTCCGGCTCTCCCCATCCCGAAACCGCCGTTTCGTTCCAGCAAAGGTTCCGTACATGTCGGACGATCAATCGGCCATTGGGGAGATAGAAATCCCCACGCGACCGAGTTTTCAAATCGAAGTTCCGATTAAGTTCGGCGCCATTGGGAAAGAACGCGTCGGTCGTGTAATACATCATGACCAAAAGAAAGGGAGAAGCCACCATAAGCAATAGCAGGCCCTTCAGAAGACGGCGAAGCGATCTCCAACCTATGCATAAAGTGTTTCTGATCATGGCGAACCGAGGTTCGGATCCCAATAGTGGCTCCGGTTTCGCTCTCGGTGCACTGCTGCACGAAAGTGTGCCTCCCATTCACCAGTAATTGTGTACGAGGTCCCTCCCATTTCGGAAACGGCCATGAATATTGATGAAACATCGTTTTCGTCGATCTCGAGCGGCGCGCCTTGCGGACCGCCACCAATCCCGACGAGGTCACCGACTGTCTGCAACAATCGCCAGAACCGGTCCGGGCGCTCCCGCAACCACGCCGAGAACTCACGCAGGTCAACCGGATCCGTAAAATAGTCTTTTAACCGAAAACGCGCTACGCCTTCGATTTGCACCATGTCACCGGATTCCATAGCCGTGCCGCTGAATCGCCCCTGGACATTGGCATCGCCGTGCGAGAATTCGACACCTTCGAAATCGTAGGGTGCCTCAAAATCGTACGGCAGATCGCCCACTCGCGCCCTGTCCGCTATCTGATCGGCCAAGCGGCGAAAAGCCCCCTCCGTTCCATCCCTGTATGCATACTGATCGACAATCTCCCGAAGATGCCCAATTTCGGGCAGTGCCACCTCCCGACCGGCACCGGCAAAGAAGTGCCAGATGAAATCATGGTTCTCCCAGCGATCGACCGTTGAATCAGTGTCGGTCACAAGATCGAAAAATGCAAACTCGGTCTGCCCCTTGAACCGCGCCGAGTTTGCCAGAGGCTGATTTCGGTTAGTTACGCGGCCATGTCTTCAGTTTCCAGAGCGGCGTAGAAGTTTGCCTCTGCTTCTGCCGGCGGGATGTTCCCGATCGGCTCGAGCAGGCGGCGGTTGTTGAACCAGTCGACCCATTCGAGGGTGGCATATTCGACGGCCTCGAAGTTGCGCCACGGCCCGCGACGGTGGATGACCTCGGCCTTGAACAGGCCGTTGATCGTCTCTGCCAGGGCGTTGTCGTAACTATCGCCGACGCTGCCGACGGAAGGTTCGATGCCCGCCTCGCCGAGCCTCTCGGTGTATTTGATCGACAGGTATTGCGACCCTCGGTCGGAATGGTGGACGAGCCCCGCGCCCTTGACTGGGCGGCGATCGTGGACAGCCTGTTCGAGGGCATCGAGAACGAAGCCTGCGTGCGCTGTTTGGCTCGCCCGCCAGCCAACGATGCGGCGCGTAGGCGTCGATGACGAAAGCGACATAAACGAACCCCCTCCAGGTGGCGACGTAAGTGAAATCGCTGACCCAGAGCATGTTAGGCGCGGGCACGCGGAACTGCCGGTTCACCTTGTCCAGCGGGCACGGGGCCTTCTTGTCGGGGGTGGTCGTCTTGTGCGGCTTGCCCCGGATGATGCCTTGAATACCCATGCCCTTCATCAGCCGAGCCACGGTGCAACGGGCGACGGTGAAACCCTCCCGATCCAGTTGATGCCAAACCTTACGCACGCCGTAGACACGCCAGTTCTCGTCGAAGATGCGCTCGATCTCGGGCCGCAGGACTGCGTCGCGCCGGGCTCAATCTGACAACCGGGCCGGATCGGCCCGCTTCGCCAGGTGATCGTAGTAGGTGGAAGGGGCGATCGGCAGAACCTTGCAGATCGGCTCGACCCCATGTTCACCACGATGATCGTTGATGAACTCGACCATCACTTCGACCGGCGGTCGAGCTCCGCCATCGCAAAATATGCGCTCGCCTTGCGCAGGATCTCGTTGGCCTGGCGCAGCTCCCGGTTCTCTCGTTCCAGCGCCTTCATCTTCTCTGCCATGTCGGTCGGGATGCCAGCGCGCTTGCCGCTGTCGACCTCGGCCTTCTTGACCCACTCGTTCAGGGTCTGAGGCGCACAGCCGATCTTCGCGGAAATCGACATGACTGCCTGCCAGCGCTATCCATGCTGACCCTCATTGTCGAGGACCAGCCGCACCGCACGCTCGCGCACTTCGGGGGAAAATTTGTTCGTCGTCTTGCTCATGATGCTCCATCCTACTCAGGAGTTGGAGCCTCCGGCAAACTCGGCGCGTGTGTGGATGCCCCCGGTTTTGCAAGCTGATTTTTCGACGTTTGGGCTGGGCTTCAATCGGTCGTGTGTCAGGCCTCATAGTGTGGCTTGTCTGACGCCACGGGCCGGTATGCTGTTCGGAAGGCAAGGCCCACATCGGTTCAGAGAGCTATGACGCTCGAGCCCCGGGACTGGGTGTCCTCGCCTTGAACTTTGAAGTCCTTGTCGCTTACTCCGTCGGTCGATCCTCCTGCCCAGGCCCTGCGGCCATGCCGTTTCCCTTCTGTAGTTCAGGGTCACGCCATTCTGTAATTCTCCTGTTTGGTCGTCATTGCCCAGATCATGCGGGCCATCTTGTTGGCCAGCGCCACCGCTGCCACCATTCGGGGCTTGCGCGCGACCAGATTGGCCAGCCAGCGATTGGAGCTGCCGCCCTTGCGCACAACCCATCGGATCACGCTCATGGCTCCGACGATCAGGAGCTTGCGGATGTCGCATTGCCCCATCTTGCTGACGGCTCCAAGCCGGGCCTTGCCGCCCGTTGACCTTTGTCGCGGCACCAAGCCCAGCCAGGCGGCAAAGTTGCGACCGCTGTCGAATGTCGAAAGATCTGGCGCGAAGGCGGCAATGGCACCCGCAGTGACTGGCCCGATGCCCGGCACGGTGCAGAGCCGCCGCAACTCCTCGTCTGTCTTCGAAGCGCGATCAAGCTCGCCAGCCAGTTTTTCAATGAGCTCGGTCAGACGACCGATCTGGTCAAGGTAAAGCGATCCCATCTCGCGCACTGGACTGGGTAAATCCACATCAGGCTGGGCAAGCGCCTGTTCCAGCAGTTTCAAGCTCGCCGGACCTTTGGGTGCCACCAAGCCGAACTCAGCCAGATGCCCCCTCAACGCGTTGATCAACTGGGTCCGCTGACGCACAAAACACTGATGTGTTCGGAAGGCGACGGCGCGCCCTTGTTTCTCAGCACTCTTCACCGCCACGAAGCGCATGCTCGGGCGGCTGGCTGCTTCGGCAATGGCCTCGGCGTCGGCACGGTCATTCTTCTGGCGTTTTACGAACGGCTTCACATAGGCTGCGGGGATCAACCGCACCTCATGGCCATATGACTGGGCGACACGGCCCCAATGATGCGACGTCGCACAGGCCTCCATCGCTACAGCGCAATGCGCATGATCCGCCAAGAGCTGATAAAGTCTTGGTCGCGACACCGACTTGTTGAAAACAACAGCGCCATCAGCCTTGACGCCGCAAACCTGAAAACTGCCCTTGGCAAGATCGATCGCCAATATGCTAATCTCTGACATGGATGCCTCCCTCATGTTGGTTCCTATGAAACCGTTATGGCACATTCGATGCCGTCGGGTGGGGGCATCCACCGCATCAGTTCAAATTAGAATCCCGCTCAAGTTTTTTTCAGTTCTGCCATGATCCGAGCCCGGAGTTCTGTTGGCAGGGCATCAATCACGCCAACCAAGGTTGCAAGATCCTGCCGTGTGGCGTGCAATTGGTCGATGAGCGAGACCACGATGCCCAAGGCCGTTTCATCGAGATCGAGAGCCTGAGAGAGGTCGCACAAAAGCTCCAGCCGCGCGATGTCAATGCGGCGAAAGACATAACCGTCGGCCTCCTGTTCTGGCTTGACCAAGTCGTCCTCGACAAAGCGGACGAGTTGGCTTCGGGTCAGCCGGGTTACAGTCGTCACCACTTCATCTTCGGAGTAACGGTCTGTCATTTTCCCGCCCCTTTCATCATATTGGCACGCGGGTCAAAGGCGTGGGTTTTTCGCCATTCCACAAGAAAATCGCGAAGGCTTTCATCCACGTCAGGCGGCGCGACGATCTTCAGTTCGACCAGCTGATCGCCCTTCGTCTTGCGCCCCGCACGTGCGACCCCTCGTCCGCGAAGGCGCAGGACCTGGCCCGAGCTTGCCCCCGATGGAATGGTGAGGCCCACGGGACCGTCGATGGTCGGTGCCGTTACCTTGCCGCCGAGAACGGCCTCGTCAATGGTGATCGGGAGAGTCAGGAGAATGTCGTCGCCGTCTCGACGGAACACCGGATGGGGCCGCACCAGAACGGTGATGAGTGCATCACCTGCCGGACCGCCACCAATGCCGGGCGCGCCCTTGCCGCGCAGCCGCAGCGTCTGTCCGTCTTCGGTACCCTGTGGGATCTTGACCGCGAGGCTTAGGCCATCAGGCAAGGTGATGCGAGTCTCGGCGCCTCGTGCAGCATCCAGAAACGGCACCTCGAGCGTAAAGCGCATATCTGGGCCGTGGGCCGAAAACCCACGGTCGCCAAAGTCAGCACCGGGCGACCGCGTACGGTTGCGCAGAATTTCTGCGAAGATGTCAGCTGGATCGGCATCCGGGCCGAACCCGCGACCTTGTTGGTAAGTGTTGTCCGCCGCACCTGCGAAATCACGATAGTACTGCCGCTGAGGGCGCTCTGCGCCGAGGCCGTCGATCTCTCCCGCATCGTATCGTGCGCGGGTCTCGGGATCTTTCAGGATCTCGTAGGCGGCAGAGATCAACTTGAACCGCGCCTCGGCCCCTTTATCGTCTGGATGCAGGTCGGGGTGGCTTGTCCGCACCAGTTTCCGATACGCCTTCTTTATGTCGTCGGCTGTGGCGGCCTTCGTGAGGCCGAGCAATTCGTATGGATCGTTGGACATCCGGGCTCCCTGTTCGACACCCATCGCATATTGAGGCGGCAAGCGCCCGCAAGCTGCTTCAATCCATTCAGAATGCCATGGCGACGCCTGCTTCGTCGCTGATCTATGTCATGGTGGGGAAAGCATGATCCCGTACCGGACCCGGCACCGGTCACGATGGCTGTCTTGTCGTCAACAATCAAATCTCATGGAGGCTCTTCTGCAAATGGATAGGTCAGGTTGAGCTGGCCTTGCTGCATGCTAACCTATGTCCGCGCGGTCGATCTCGACCCCGCCTCCCCTCGCCTAAAGCGTTTCGAGTTAAACCTGAAAAAGGTTTGGCTCGAAACGCCGCGCAGCATACGGGCGTTTCCCGCGTTTCGGGCAAGGACAAATGCTGCCGTGAATGCAATCTGAGAGGCAAAATCGGTTTCGCCGGTTGCAGGTGCCGCCGGTTGGGAGGCCGACGGGTCGGTCAGAGTCTTTTTCGTAAAACGATTTCTAGCGAGGACCAAAAGGCCCGCAGCCAGAATTGTTAATCCGAGACCGATCAATAGCGACGCCGGTGTTTGCCCTACCGCAAGACTGAGCGTGAGATAGGCCCAGGCCGTCAGGAACGCCACTCCCGCGGCTGCGGTTAGTCCCCCGGCCAGAGTAAGCAAGATCGGCAACAGCAATCGTCCAGCGTCCCTTCGGACGTTTCGGCCAATGCTGTGCGCGATGCCATCGACAATACCCATCAGCGGCGAGACAGGGCGCCGACCAAAAAACCTGCGCCCACGGCCAGGCCGATTGTCATAAGAGGGTGCGCTGCAACGGACTCCTCCAGTTGCGCCTCTGCAGAGCGGCCCTTGCTCTCGGCATAATGCTTTGCCTCGTGAAAGCCTTCCGCGATATCCGCAGCCATGCGGCTGCCGCGCCGTCCCGCGATTCCGCTGACAGTCTCAGTGAGTCGCGACATATCCTCTCGCAGGGCGGCCAATTGACGGCTTACCGCCTCGATATCGGTTGCGGCGGTGGGTTGGACGTTGGTCTTGCTATCAAGTGACATTCTGATTTCCTTTGTTTGCTCAAGATAGGGGTGTTGTGCCGTCTGGCCCGCTGTCCGAGTTCGGCCTCTACGCATCGCGCATCATGTTTGGGCCGAAACCCGAACCACCTCTGCCGCCTGCTCTGTGGCGTCTCCGGAGAAAACCTCGTCGGATGCATCCGCCTCAGCTTTGGTCTTTTGAACCAGTTGGTCCTGGTGATGCGGCGGCCCGTAAAGGGTATAGAGCTTGAGCGCCTCATGGCCCGTGCAGATCACATTGTGATGCGCACCTGCGGGCACCACGATACCATCGCCGGGGCCAACCTTGTGGGTGACGCCGTCGACGACGACTCGTCCCTTGCCGTCCTCGATGCGAAAAAACTGATCCGTGTCAGCGTGTATCTCGCCACCGATTTCCGTCCCTGGTTCAAGCGACATCAGAACCAATTGCAGCTTGGTCCCAGAATAAAGAACACGCCGGAAGTCGGCGTTTTCTTCCGTCAGTTCCTCGATGTTCGCAACATATCCGATCATGGTGCCTCTCCGTTCATTTCATCGTCTGGCTAGAAGACATGGCCTTGTGTGCCGCAGATAAATCTTCACCGCACTGATTGGCGTTAGCAGCAAGCTGCGTTTCAATTCGATGCAGTGTGGTGGGCGATAAACCGCCTTTGACCGAGAGTCCTCGCCACGGGCGTCATGAATCTCCCCGCTTCGTTTCATGGCTCGATGGCGTGTCCACTCGCTGAGGCCTACCACCGTCAAAAGCGGGCGTGGGATCAGGTTTGATGAACGTAGGTGCCGGGCGCCGCTAGGATCGGGACCAAGCCCTTGTCTGGCGCACCGAGGGAGGGTGCCGGCACGCCACCGTTGCTGTTCGCTTCCAGCCACGTCGTCCACGCGGGCCACCAGGAGCCCGGTTGCGGCGCATTTTGCGTAACCCAGGCGTCGGGACCCACGTAAAGCGCCCCGGCAGTACGACGCGAGATCCGATGGTGACCGTGCGCCAGCTTTGGTTCGTTGATGATCCCGCTGTTGTGGTCGCCGCTCGTCAGGACGAAAGTCATATCGCTGTCGGTAAACAGCGGCGTGCGCTTGGTCATCCCCGCTATCCTAAGCTGTTGAGTCTGAACGCCCTCTTCCGGAGTAATCTGTTCGTGCGGACCAAAGCCGGAGTGGCGCATACGCCTTGTGTGGCAAACGTTCGCGGTGGTCGCATTGATACAGGTTAGCGCCCACCATCGCGCGACGTTCTATGCTTGTTCCAAGTGTTCCCCGCAGGCTGTTGTTTTCTGGCTGGCTGTCGGCGACAGGCAAGCAAAGAGGCCCCGTTTGACACACAAAAGCTCTGATCCGACACCGAACAGGGACGTTACCCGCATCAGGAATGGTGCAAAGCTGGATGATTTCGGCTTGCCTCTCGACGGTGTTGTGCATGCCGTCCGGGGGGCGGTTGTAGATGTGGTATTTGCCGGGCCCGAACTGCCGCCAATCAATTCTGCATTGGTGGTGGAATGGGACCGGCCGACCGTCCTCATTCTCGAAGTCCACAGCCACCTCGATCAGAAAACAATTCGCGCAGTGGCGTTCCAATCCACTGCGGGGCTCGCCCGTGGCGTTTCGGTTCATGCAAGTGGCGCCCCGGTCACTGTGCCCGTAGGCGAAGCCGTTCTTGGGCGGCTTCTGGATGTCGTGGGCAACGTGCAGGACGAAGGGCCTGCCCTTCCTGACGATACACCGCGACGGTCGATCCACGCCCTGCCACCACTTCTGAAATCGCAGACTGGCGCCACCGACGTGTTCGAGACAGGGATCAAGGTGATCGACC
>DOUP01000055.1 GCA_003520545.1 Maritimibacter sp.
AATACCCCCCGGCCCTGAGCCTGCTTGGACCGCACCAGACGGTCGACGACATTGCGGATGCGACCGGGACCATCGGATACGAGATCCTGACGCAACTTGGTCATCGCTACGCCCGCCACTACGCGCGGGGGCGGATGTGACGCCCTACCTCGCGCCGCTCGCCCTGATCGGGCGAGGCACGTTGGCCGGGATTGCCCGGATCGGACAGATCACGCTTTTCACCCTTGCAGCACTTGCCCGCCTGCCCGGCCTTGTGCGGTTTCCCCGCGAGGTGGCGCGGGCGTTCATGCAGGTCGGTTGGCTCTCGCTTCCCATCGTTGGGCTGACGGCGGTGTTCACGGGCGCCGCGCTCGCGCTTCAGATCCATGCGGGCGGATCGCGGTTGTCGGCGGAAATGGTCGTGCCCCAGATCACCGCCATCGGCATCGTGCGTGAGCTTGGCCCGGTGATGGTCGGCCTGATGGTCGCGGCGCGGGTGACCGCCTCGCTCGCCGCCGAAATCGCAACTATGAAAGTGACCGAGCAGATCGACGCGCTGGTGACGCTCTCCACCGACCCGATGACCTATATCACCGCGCCACGGGTTCTGGCCGGGCTGGTCTGTGTGCCGGTTTTGGTTGGCGTGGGCGATGTGCTGGGGCTCTTCGGGGGCTTTGCCGTGGCGACCGGGCAGCTTGGGTTCGGCGCTGAGAGCTACATTCGGGCGAGTTGGAACTTTCTCGACGGCACGGACGTGGCGCTGTCGCTTACCAAGGGCGTGGTGTTCGGAGGGATCGCCACGGTGATCGCCTGTCACGCGGGCTTTCACGCCGGGCGCGGCGCGCGCGGTGTGGGGCAAGCGGTGAAATCGGCGGTGCAATCGGCGGCGATCCTGATCCTTGCCGCAAACGTGGCGCTGACAGCGGCGTTCTTCGGCGGATGATCCGGCTGGAGCATATCACCAAGCGGTTCGACGGCCGCGCCGTCCTGGACGATCTGTCGCTTGATCTCACGAAGGGCCGATCGCTTGCGGTTCTGGGGCGTTCAGGCACTGGGAAATCGGTCCTGAGCCGGATCGCTCTGGGGTTGATGGTCCCGGATGCGGGCCGGGTTTTGGTCATCGACCAACCGATGAGCGCCAAGGTGCGGCGCGACTTGATGGCAAAGACCGGCGTGTTGTTTCAAGGGGCCGCGCTCTTCGACGGCCTGACGGTCGCGGAGAACGTCGCCTTTCGTCTTCGCAACGGGCCGCAGCGCGTATCGCGTCTCGCAGCGCGGTCGCAGGCCCTGGCGGCGTTGGAGCGTGTCGGCTTGGAGGCGCGGGTCGCTGACCTCTATCCCGCTGACCTGTCCGGCGGGATGCAGAAGCGGGTCGGGTTGGCGCGGGCGATTGTCGGCGCGCCGGAATTCCTCGTCTTCGATGAGCCGAATTCCGGCCTCGACCCGGTCACGGCGGGCGAGATCGACAGGTTGGTCCGGACCCTCGTGACAGACCTCAAGGCCACGGCGCTGACCATCACGCATGATATGGCGAGCGTGGCCACGATTGCCGACGAGGTACTTTTGCTGGATCGCGGTCGTGTCCGCTGGCACGGACCGGTCGCGGAGATGGAGGGCGCCGAGGACGCTTTGCTCGGCCAGTTTCGAGCGCGCCGATAGGAAAACCCCGTCCCGGTCAGCAATTGGCGCCGAGAATGCCCCTTACCCACGCCTGCGATCCTGCCTAACATGACGGATGTGGGCTGACGCCGGGATGTCGGCCAGGAGTTCGGTTTGGGGAGCATTCAATGTCGATACGACCGGCTGTGCGTGTCGCGGGAGCGAGACGGGGGCAGGACCGATGCCTGACATGGTGACGCACCGCTGGGCCAAGTGGCTCAACCTGTCTCTCGTTGTCCTCTTTCCCGTCGCGTGGTTCGCGCCGCTCCTGAGAGCGGGACTGAACCTGCCGCTGCTCGGATTGAAAGACGTAAGCGTCATCAGTGGGTTGGTCGCACTGCTCCAGGAGGATCTGTTTCTTGCCGTGATCGTGTTCCTTTTCGCGATCCTCGCCCCTGTCGTCAAAGTCGGCGGCGTGGCCCTGATGCATTTCGGACGGCTCGGCGCAGGATGGAAGCCCCTTTTCGGGGTCCTGGGACGGCTCGCCATGGCCGATATTTTCCTCATGTCGCTCTACGTGGTGATCGTCAAAGGTATCGCCCTGACCAAGGTCGAGGTGGGCTGGGGCCTGTATCTCTTCACCTTCTGCGTGCTCGCCTCGCTCGCCGTGTCGCTCTTCGGAACAAAAGCACGATCCTAGCCGCCAGCGCCGCTTGCGCCCCCTGCCCGCGCTTGTCACAAGGTGCCATGGCCAAAGCGACTTCTTCCTTCGTCTGTCAGTCCTGCGGGGCGTCCTTTTCCAAGTGGTCGGGGCGCTGCGAAAATTGCCGCGAGTGGAATTCCATCGTCGAGGAAAAGCCGCTCTCCGCCGGTCCGGGCAAGAAATCCCTCGGCGCGATCCGCGGGAGCAAGGTGGCACTGACCGATCTCGCCACCGAAGAAGCGGCCCCACCTCGCGCGTCCTGCGGGATCGCGGAATTCGACCGGGTGCTGGGCGGCGGGCTGGTGCCTGCAAGCGCGGTCTTGGTTGGCGGCGATCCGGGGATCGGGAAATCCACGCTGCTTTTGCAAGCCGCCGCAAGTTTCGCCCGCAAGGGATTGAAAACACTTTACATATCTGGCGAGGAAGCGAGCGCGCAGGTGCGGATGCGCGCCCAGCGNNCCATGTGGGCCGACAACGTGGACAGCGCGCCGGGCAGCGTGAGCCAGGTGCGCGCCGCCGCGCATGAACTTGTGACCTTTGCCAAGAAGCGCGGCGTCGCGGTGATCCTCGTGGGTCACGTCACCAAGGAAGGCCAGATCGCCGGCCCGCGTGTCGTGGAGCATATGGTCGATACGGTGCTCTATTTCGAAGGCG
>DOUP01000058.1 GCA_003520545.1 Maritimibacter sp.
CGACTGCCAGGAAGAACGGGACGGGGCGTTCAAGGTGCGGCCCGGGTTCAACCGGCGTGGATCGAAGGATAGCCAGTTGAAGTGAAGCCGCCGGGAGCGGCTGGGGGGATTTTGCATCCCCCCGACCCCCTGCAAGGTATTTTCAAACCAGAGAGGGGTGGATCAGTCCTCCATCGCCTCCAGTTCGTCGATCATGCCCGAGATCATGCTCAGGCCCTTGTCCCAGAATTTCGGGTCGGAGGCGTCGAGGCCGAAGGGTTTCAAAAGCTCCGAGTGGTGCTTGGACCCGCCCGCGCGAAGCATCTCGAAGTATTTNNTGTTGATCATGTCTTCGACCTTGCCGGCGAGCAGCACCTTTTTCGTGGCTTGATCGGGCGCATCGGCGAGGAGTTTGCGGAAGGTGAGCATCTCGCCGAAAACGCTGGCGGTTTCGGCCAGCGTGAGCGGCGTGTCCGCGAGCAGCTCGCCTTGACCCGCGGCAAGAACCTGGTGGACGCCGTGGCCCAGCTCATGCGCGAGCGTCATGACGTCGCGCGGTTTGCCGAGGTAGTTGAGCATGACGTAGGGATGGGCATCCGTGACGGTGGGGTGGGCAAACGCCCCTGGAGCCTTGCCCGGTTTCACGCCCGCGTCGATCCAGCCCTTGTCGAAGAAAGGTTCCGCGATCTCGGCCATCCTGGGATCGAAGCCCGCGTAGGCGTCCATGACCATCTTGCGGGCCAGCGGCCAGTCGATGACGCGCTCCTCCTCCATCGGCAGGGGCGCGTTGCGGTCCCAGACCTCCATCGTGTCCAGCCCGAGCCATTTCTTCTTCAGCTCGTAGTAGCGGTGCGACAGCTTGGGGTAGGCGTCCACCACGGCGTTGCGCAGGGCCTCCACCACCTCGGGTTCTACGTGGTTGGCGAGGTGGCGCCCGGTCTGTGGCGTCGGCATGCCACGCCAGCGGTCTTCGATCTCCTTTTCCTTGGCGAGCGTGTTGTGGACGCGGGCGAAGAGGCGAATGTTTTCGCCAAAGACCTTGGCCAACTCGCGCGCCGCGGCTTCACGCTTGGAGCGGTCCTGTTCGGAGAGCAGGTTCAGCGTGGCCTCGATGCCCATTTCATCCATGCCTTCGGGCTGGAAGGTCAGGCTGGCCATCGTCTCATCGAAAAGCTTGTTCCACGCAGCCGCGCCGACGGAGCTTTGGTCATGGAGAAACTTCTCCAGTTCGTCGGAAAGCTGGTAGGGCCGCATGGCGCGCAGGCGTTCGAAGACGGGTTTATAGCGTGCGAGGTCGTCGTTGTGGTCAAACAGCACGTCCAGTTGCGCGTCAGGAATTCGGTTGATTTCGAGCGAGAAGAAAACCAGCGGGGTTGTGAAGGTGGTGATCTTTTCCTGGCAGTTTTGCAGGAATTGCGCGCGTTCCCCGTCGGTCGTGTTCTGATAATAGCGCAGGCCGGCGTAGGACATGAGGCGACCCGCGGTCAGGTCTATATCCTCGTAGGCCTTAACGCAGGCGAGCAGACCCTCGGCATCCAGATCGGTCAGTTTGCCTTCGTAGGTGGATGCGAATTCGGCGCAGGCTTTCTCAAGCTTATCGAGATCGGACTGGACCTCGGGCGCATCCGGCGCGGTGTAAAGATCCGTGAGATCCCAATCCGGAAGCGTGCCCAAGCCGTCCGAATTTCCTCCGGCCTCGGTCGCGGCGTCGAACTTCGGGGCGGGGGTTTCGATGGTTCGCATGGTCTCTCCTGTCGTCTGTGTCGGAACAGACATAGGCGGCGATGGGCGGGGTCACAACACCCGTGGGGTGGTGATGCCGTCTCGGTGAAGAGGTCATTACGCTTGAGATCGAAATGTGGCGGATTGGGCGAGGCTGGGAAACAACGTCCGCCGACCGGATTGGATTGCTCGGAGATGCCGCATAAGTGCGCGCCAAAAACCGAAATCACGCCTCATTTTTGCCACCTGCGTGTCGTTACTAACCTGTGGAAAAGTCCGTTTCGGGCTACTGCAATCAATGCGCATTTGCGCGGGAGAAGGGTCGATGACTAAACGACTCGGTGGCACAGGCGCCACAGTGAAGGCGAAGCGCTCGTTCACGCGTGGGTTTATGCGAGACGAAGATGGATCGTTCATCATCTTCGGGCTTGCGATCTTCATGTTGATGGTTCTCGCCGGGGGGATTGGTGTGGACGTCATGCGGTACGAGGCGCATCGAACCAAGGTTCAGAATACGCTCGACCGTGCCGTGCTTGCCGCCTCCGCGCTGGATCAGACGCTGGACCCGGATGTGGTCGTGTTGGACTATTTCACGAAAGCCGGGCTCGGTCATTTGGTCAAATCGGATGATATCACTTGGGATGCGAACGAGACGGAGCGCCATGTGTCGGTCTCGCTCGATCTTCGCATGGGCACCACGTTCCTGCGGATGGCGTCCTTGGAATACCTGCGTTTCCCGACCGTTTCGGCGGCGCAAGAGGTCGCGTCCCTGTCCGAGATCTCCCTGGTGCTCGACGTTTCCGGCTCCATGGGCTCCTGGTCGTCAAGCGCGGGAGACTACAAGATCAACGCTTTGGAAGACGCGGCCAAGCAGTTCGTCAACCTCATGTTGTGCAATCCCACCGGGTCAGACGCCAACGGCTTTGACTGGACCGCCGTGCCGAATCCGAACGATTGCACGGTAGAAAACAACAAGATTTCCATCAATGTCGTTCCCTACTCGGAGCAGGTCGTGGCAGGCGAGGAGCTTCTCGACTACCTGAACGCGACGCAAGAGCACGAGGAACGGTCCTGCGTGGTCTTCTATGACGACGATTACACGAGCGTGCTTGCCGGGGCCAACCCGTTCCCGAATACCGGTCTTGGCGAGAAGCCGATCCAGCGCGAAGCCTACGCTGATTTCTATCGCCGTTGGGACCAAACCCCTTATCCGGCCGGAAATCAGCCCTGCCTGGACAACAGTAGCCGCGAGATCACGTTCATGGAGGATGACCTTCCGACACTCTTCGGTGCGATCGAGGCCCTGTCACCCGAGGGGTGGACCGCCATCGACATCGGCATGAAATGGGGCGCGGCTCTCCTGGACGAGAACCTGCAGGCCGTGGTCGAGGAAATGGCTGATGACAATGTCGTCGTCGAGGATTTCCGCGGCCGTCCGTTCAACTACGACGAACGGTCCACCGAAAAGGTCATTGTTCTGATGACCGACGGCATCAACACGCAGGGTGACTACCTCAAGGAAGGTTACCACAACGGGCCGTCCGGGGTTTTTATCAACACGAACCCCGCCGACACGAGCTCCACCGACTGGGATCGCAGGATTTCGATCTACGACCCGGACCAAGACAACTACTACTGGCCGTGGCTCGATAAGCGGTTCGATCATGCCTACGGCGAGGGCTCCTACGAGCATGAAGACTGTCACTGGGTGCGGGACTATTACCACTGGTGGTATGGCTGGATCTACAAACAGGAATGCACTGTCCAGACGGTCGACGAGGGCGGTCCTGCCGTGCAACTCGATTTCGCGCAAGTCTGGGAAGAGAAAACCGTCTCTTGGTACGAGGGCTGGGCGTGGACCGAGAACTACATCAACGCGCGCTGGAACTACACCGAGAAGAATGACCACCTGAAAGACATCTGTCAGGCGGCCAAAGACGAAGGCATCATCGTTTTCACCATCGGCTTCGAGGTGAATGACTATACGCAAGATGGCATCATGCGCGACTGCGCCACGATCCCTTCATATTACTACGATGTGAGCGGGCTCAATATCGAAACCGCCTTCGCGTCCATCGCGCGCGAAATTTCCAAACTGAGGCTAGTAAACTGACATGAGTTTTGGGGCAGGCATAACAAAAAAAATCTGGCAGGCGCTGAAGCGGGAAGAGGGTAACGCGACGATTGAATTCGTCATCCTGTTCCCGGCCGTGATGACGCTTTTCCTGTCGTCCTTCGAAGTCTCCGTCATGCTGCTGCGGTCGGTGCTGCTGGAGAAGTCGCTGGACACCACTGTTCGGGAACTGCGGCTCGGGATCATGAACCCGTCCACCGCTGCGGAGTTGAAAAGCACCCTGTGCGAGCGGGCGCCGATCCTGCCGGAATGTGCGCAGACCATGAAGGTCGAACTGGTGGTCGTGCCGACCAATACCTGGACGCTTCCGTCCGGGAACATCCAATGCGTGGACAGGGATGCGGGCATCAACCCGGTGACGGGCGTGACATTCGGTCAGGCCAACGACGTGATGATCGTGCGGGCCTGTGCCAAGGTCGATCCGTTCTTTTCAACGACGCCCTGGGTCATGGATTTGATCCCGCTGGATACGTCCGGCCAATACGCCGTTGTCGCGGCTTCCACCTTCGTGAACGAGCCATGAGGATGACGATGGACCGGATCGCTCACATGCCGCGCTTCGACATGCGCCGTTTCCTCGACGAGGAAGATGCGTCTCTGTCCGTGGAGCTGGTGCTGATCTTGCCCTTGCTGTTGTGGGGGTTCCTGACGGTTATCACGATTTTCGACGTGTTCCGGGCGCGCACGCTCGCCCTCAAGGGCAACTATGCGATCTCGGACCTGCTGTCGCGGGAAACGCAATCGATCAATTCAAGCTATCTGACGGGTATCGACTCGGTTTTCAGCTACCTCACACAGGGCGGTGACACCACCTGGGTGCGGGTGACGCAGGTCTATTGCGTGAACGATTGCGCATCGAACGAGGACCGGGAGTTGGAAGTCGAATGGTCGCGCGCGACCGCGGGGCAATCGACCTATACGACCGCCGAGATGCGCCAGAGCCTGCTGCGAAGCATTCCGCTTTTGCCGTCCGGGCAATATGCGATCGTGGTCGAAACCAGTGTGGATTACTCGCCGCCGTTCCTGCCGCCGCTCAACGTTTTCTACAGAGACGACAACGGTGCGTCGCGCCAGATCAACTGGGGGATCATGAAGCGCAACACGTTCCACGATATCGTGGTCACGGAACCGCGGTTCGCGCCACGCCTGTGCTGGTCGAACGTGGCGGGCTGCGCGCCCTAGGGTCTGCGCCTCTGCGCACATGACTTGCGCCTTTCGGCTTCCCTTGTGCGATTGCGAGGCGGGCGCGGAATGCCTATTTTGGGCGTCGAAAGGAGACGCTCATGTCCATCAGACCTGTCATATCGACCAATGAGGCTCAGCCGACGCTCGAAGGCGCGGGCGTGAAACTGCATCGGGGGTTTGGGTTCCACGATCCGAAGGCGCTCGATCCCTACCTGCTTTTCGACGACTTCCGTGGAGAGACGCCGGACGACTATATACGGGGGTTTCCGTGGCACCCGCACCGTGGGATCGAGACGATCACCTATGTGCTGGAAGGCACGGTTGAACACGGAGATTCGCTTGGCAACCGGGGCACGCTCGGGGCCGGGGACATTCAGTGGATGACTGCTGGTTCCGGCATCATGCACCAGGAAATGCCGACCGGGAATGCCAAGGGCCAGATGCACGGGTTCCAGCTTTGGGGCAACCTGCCGTCAAGCCTGAAAATGACCGATCCGCGCTACCAGGACATCCCGTCGATGGAAATCCCGGAGGTCATTGATGATGACGGCACCAGGGTGCGTGTGATCGCGGGAGAGTTCTGGGGCAGGACCGGACCGGTGGACGGGGTCGCCGCAGATCCGCAGTACTTGGACGTGACGATCCCGGCAGGTGTCAAGAAGCGGTTCAAGATCGACACCTATCGCCGTGCTTTCGCTTACGTTTTCCAAGGTGCGGGCGCGTTCGTCGACGCGTCTGATCCCTCGGGCGTGCTGCTTGAAAAGGAAGTGATGGGCCAAGAGGTCAACATCCGCGACATGTCGGGCAACCGCACCGTGGTGCGGTTCGGCTCGGGTGACGAGGTCGTGGTGCAGGCGGGAGAAGAGGGTATCCGGTTCCTTCTGATCTCCGGGGCCCCGATCGAGGAGCCGGTGGCGTGGCACGGGCCAATCGTGATGAATACGCCGGACGAGCTCCAGCAAGCGATGCGTGATCTGCGGAACGGGACGTTCATCAAGCCTGCACACTGAGCGCGGTTTCCCGCGACAGATCAGAGCGCCGGACGCCGCGAGCGTTCGGCGCTCTTTCGTTTGGCGGCTTAGCTGTGGGCGTCGAAATGCGCGATTGTTTTGGCGAAGAAGTCGTCGCGGATGGCGGGGACTTCCATCATGATCTCGTGCTCAGCGGCGGGGACTTCGAAAAGCTGCCCGTTCTGCCACCGTCCCATGATGTTGCGCACCGGCTCTTTCGCCACGATGCGTTCGTCGGTTCCGAGGAAGGTGAGCGTGGGGGTCGCGGGGCAGGACTGGCGTTGCAGACGCTTGCATTCCACGAGCGCTGAGTAGAGCCACGAGACCGACGGGCCGCCCAAGGCGAGGTCCGGCTGTGCTTTGAGTTGTTCGACCATGAAGTCCCACATCTCGCGGTCCTTGGTCAGCTGGTTGTCCGCAAACCCGGACACCAGGACGTAGCTGTCGTGCCCCGTTCCGGGCGATTGTTTCAGCCCTTGGCCGATGGTGTGGTTGAGCCAGGACAGGCCCCACGCGACCGGGCGCATCCACGTGGCGATCCCGATGCCCCACATGGGGCCGGAAAATACAGCGGAGTTCACCGGCAGGTTGTTGTGCAGGGCACGCAGACCGATGCAGCCGCCCATGGAATGGCCGATCAGGTGATAGGGCTTGGGCAGGTCAAGCTTTTCGACGGCCGCGAGGACCGCGCGCACGTCTGTCTGAAACTCTTCGAAATCGTTCACGTGACCCAAGAGCCGGTCGTCATGGGCCCGGTCGGCGAGGCCCTGGCCGCGCCAGTCGACGGAGATGACGTCGAAACCTGCATCGACGAAAACTCTGGCCGCGGGTCCGTATTTCTCGATATATTCGGTGCGTCCGGGAAACAGGAGCACCGTGCCGCGCGTCGCGCGCTCGCCCGACGCTGGCCAGTGACCAAGACGGATTTTTATGCCGTCGGGGGTGTCGAGCCAAAACGCGCGACCCCCGGTAGGACCGCGCGCGATTTCGTCGAAAAGCGGCGCGTCTTGCATCAGGATAGGAGACCGCCCAGTTTCATGGCCGTGCCCATGTCGCCATCGACAGCCAGTTTGCCGGACATGAAGGCAGCGGTCGGGTTCAGATCGCCGTTCATCATGCTCTCAAACGTGTCGGTATCGGCCGTCAGGGTCACATCGGCCTCGTCGTCGCCGGCACGGGCACCGTCGCCGTCGACCATTACGGCGCCTTCGCCTTCGATGACGAATTTCGCAGTGCTGTCGAAGCTTTCGCCAGACATCTTTTCGTTCAGCGCGGCCACGGCCGCATCAATCACGTCGCTCACCTTTAAGTCCTCCGATTGGCAGGTTTACGTTTTGGTCAGGTTAGCAGCGGTCGTGGGAGGCGGAAACCTCGGATTTCATGCTGTGACGTGTGGGAATGTGCTCGCGCGATGGTGATGGCGAAGGCGGATTTGCGTCGTTACATTGGGGGTATGCGATATCTCTTGGTTCTCTTTCTTTTCGTCGCCCAGCCGGTCTGGGCGGATGACGCGCGGCTCGACGGGCTGTTCGACGCGCTGGCCACGTCCGACGAGACTGAATGGCGCCAGATCGAAGACAAGATCTGGCGTGAATGGTCGAAGTCCGGGTCTGCCGCGATGGACCTTCTTTTAGAACGCGGACGCGATGCGATGGGCGAGGAGGACTACCAGGAAAGCATCGAGCACCTGACGGCTCTTGTTGAAAACGCGCCAGACTTTGCCGAAGGGTGGAACGCGCGGGCCACGGCGTATTACAGCGCGGGGCTGGTCGGTCCTGCGGTGGCAGATATTGCGCGCACGCTGGAATTGGAGCCGCGTCATTTCGGCGCGCTCTCGGGTCTCGGGATCATTCTGGAAGAGACCGGGCACGAGGCCGAGGCATTGGACGCGTTTCGGGCCGCCTTGGCTATACATCCCCACAAACCGAACCTAATAAGAGCGGTGGAACGTCTCGAGTTCAGGCTCGAAGGAAAAGCCATCTGACACCCGATCACGGGGTCTGGGGGAAAAATGCCGGGGATCACAGCCGTTCTCGGTCCGACCAATACGGGCAAAACTCACTACGCGATCGAGCGGATGCTGGCGCATCGGACGGGGGTCATCGGTTTGCCCCTGCGGCTTCTTGCGCGCGAGGTTTACGACCGGATTGTCGCGTTGCGGGGGCCGAGCGTTGTCGCCCTGGTCACGGGCGAAGAGCGGATCGTTCCCGAGCGGACCCAGTATTGGGTCTGCACGGTCGAATCCATGCCCGAAGGGATCGGGGCCGATTTCGTGGCCATCGACGAGATCCAGCTCTGCGCAGATCCCGAGCGCGGGCATGTTTTCACCGACCGGCTGCTTCATATGCGCGGGCTGCACGAGACGTTGTTCATGGGGTCGGATACGATGCGCGGTGCGATTGCGGCGCTGGTCCCGAAGGTGCAGTTCATGCGGCGGGAGCGGTTCAGCCAGCTGACCTATGCCGGGTCTAAGAAGATCAGCCGGATGCCGGGGCGCAGTGCCATCGTCGGTTTTTCGGTCGAGAACCTATATGCCATCGCCGAGTTGATGCGCCGTCAGAAAGGCGGGGTTGCCGTGGTGATGGGCGCGCTCAGCCCGCGCACCCGCAATGCGCAGGTGGAGCTTTATCAGAATGGCGACGTCGATTACCTCGTCGCAACCGATGCAATCGGGATGGGTCTGAACCTCGACGTGACCCATGTTGCGTTTTCGGCGTTGACCAAGTTCGACGGGCGACGGATGCGCAGGCTTGCACCCAACGAATTGGCGCAGATTGCCGGGCGGGCTGGTCGCTATATGACGGACGGCAGTTTCGGCGTGACGGGCGAAGCGCCGCCACTGGAGCAGGAAGTTGTCGAGGCGATCACCAACCATTCCTTCACGCCGATCCGAAAGCTCAACTGGCGCAATTCGGACCTGTCCTTTGGGTCGGTGGAACGGTTGGTCGCTTCGCTGGAGGAGGGGACGGGGGACGAATGGCTGGTGAAGGCGCGTGAGGCGGATGATCTGGCTGCGCTGAAAGATTTGTCCTCAGACGTTCTGATCGCCGCGCGGGCCAGCGACGGGCCTTCGGTCCGGTTGCTTTGGGATGTCTGCCGGGTGCCGGATTTCCGTGGGATCAGCCAGACCGAACATGCAACACTGTTGACCTCTCTGTTCAGCGACCTTCACGAACATGGAAAAGTGCGCGAAGATTGGTTCGCGCGGCAAGTGAAACGCATTGATCGGACCGAAGGCGATATCGATACACTGTCGAAACGTCTGGCCTATATCCGAACATGGACGTATGTCGCGCAGAGAAACGGCTGGCTGTCGGATCAAGACCATTGGCGCGGAGAAACCCGTGCGGTAGAAGATCGCCTGTCAGACGCGCTGCACGCGGCGCTGACCAAACGATTTGTCGACCGGCGCACATCAGTGCTTTTGCGCCGGTTGAAGCAGAAGGAGAGCCTTGTGGCTGAGGTGAACGATAAGGGTGAAGTGTCCATCGAGGGCGAGTTCGTCGGACGACTGGAAGGATTCCGGTTCAAGCAGGACGCATCGAGCAGCCCGGAGGAGGCCAAGACGATGCGCGCGGCGTCTGTCGCGGCCCTGGCGCCGGAGTTTCACCTGCGGGCCGACCGGTTCTATAACGCGCCGGACACCGAGCTGGACTTCACCGAGCAGGGCGGGCTGATGTGGGGCGAAAACGCCGTCGGCAAGCTCATCAAGGGCGACGATATCCTGCGCCCGCGCGTCGAAGCCTTCGTGGACGACGAAGCCGGTGCGGATGTGACCGAAAAGGTGACGCGCCGGTTGCAGCATTTCATCGACCGCAAAGTGGCGGCGTTGTTCGAGCCGATGCTTGCCATGCAGAAAGACGAGGCGCTGACCGGGCTGGCCCGCGGGTTTGCTTTCCGGCTTGTCGAGGGGCTGGGTATCGTGCCGCGCGCGGATGTGGCAAGCGAGGTCAAGGACCTGGACCAGGACGCCCGTGGCATGTTGCGCAAGCACGGTGTGCGCTTCGGCCAATTCACGATCTTCATGCCGTTGCTTCTGAAGCCCGCGCCGACGCGGCTGCGGCTGGTGCTCTGGAGCCTTTACGAAGGTCTGGACGAATTCCCGGAAAGCCCGCCGCCGGGTCTGGTCACCATCCCGGTCGTCGATGGCGTGGACGTCAAGGTTTACAACCTGTCGGGCTATCGTCCCGCAGGGGCCCGCGCGATCCGGATCGACATGCTTGAGCGTCTGGCCGACCAGGTGCGTGCGCAGGACAGCAAGGCCGGGTTCGAAGCCAACCCGGACATGTTGTCGATCACCGGCATGACGCTTGAGCAATTTGCAGACCTCATGCAGGGGCTTGGTTACAAGGCCGAAAAAGGCGAACGGGTGAAGGAAAAGCCCGCACCGCAAGCGCCGAGCGAAGCCGATGCCACGCCCGAGGCGCAGGAGGCACTTGAGCCCAAGCCAGAGGCCGAAGGGGCCTCCGAGGTCGAGGCACAACCAGATGCGGGCGCAGAAGATGGCCCCGAAATGGAGGTCTATTACACCTTCACATGGGCCGGGTTCGGTCGAAAGGGCGGTGCGCCGCGTGGCGATCGCAAAGGTGGCGCCAAACCCAAGGGCGCCCCGAAAGGCAAGAAGGGTGGGCCGCGCAAGGATGGCGGCCCGAAGAACTTCTCGTCCCGGCCTCCGAAGAAAGAAAAGGCCATCGACCCGGACAATCCCTTTGCGCAGGCGCTCATGGGGCTCAAGGACAACAAGTAATGTCGGACCCGCGCCCGGTGATGCGGGCCGACAAGTGGCTTTGGCACGCGCGGTTCTTCAAAACCCGCGGGTTGGCGACAAAGTTGATTTCGTCGGGCCATTTGCGGGTTAACGGGACCAAGGTCGCGAAACCGTCTCATGGTATCGGGGCAGGGGATGTTCTGACCTTCCCGCAAGGGCGGCGGGTTCGGGTCGTCAAGCTGGTCGCCCTGTCCGAGCGGCGTGGTCCGGCCCCCGAGGCGCAGGCGCTCTACGACGACATGACGCCAGTTGAGGAAAAACGCCCACCTGCGCCGCGTTTCGAAGGAAAGGGGCGGCCAAGTGGCAAAGATCGTCGCAACGCACGTCTTTATGACCCGACCCGACTTGATTGATCCGAATTTGGGCGGTAGGCAGTCCGCCAAACAACCCGTTTCAGGATGATCCATGACCTACATCGTCAACGACAAATGCATCGCCTGCAAATACACCGATTGTGTCGAGGTGTGCCCCGTGGATTGCTTCTACGAAGGTGAGAACATGCTCGTCATTCACCCTGACGAGTGCATCGACTGTGGTGTGTGTGAGCCGGAGTGCCCGGCGGACGCGATCCGCCCGGACACCGAGCCGGACGCTGCGTCGTGGGTCGAATTCAACCGCAAGTATTCCGAGTTGTGGCCGGTCATCATCGAGAAGAAAGACCAACTCCCCGACGCCGAGAAACATGACGGCGAAGAGGGCAAGCTGGAGAAGTACTTCTCGGAAGCACCGGGCGGCTGATTCGGGGCAAAAGGTCTCGACAGGGCGAAAAACGGTCGGTATTCGCCGATTTTCGGCGGAATGGGGTCGATTTCCCCCGTTTCGGCGCTGCCGCTTTGAGAATTGGCGATTCTGTGTTATACAGTATGCCGCTGTGAAACATGACACCGGATGGATGCCCGTTGAGGGCATATGGTAAACATTTTGATCTTGATCGGCAGAACAGGCCGGGGTGACCCGGGTCCTGATTTTTTGTCGCCGATGATTGGCCCGCCCCCGGTGGTGAAAGGAAGAAACCTAAGATGAGCAAAGCCAAGAAGCTTGATTTCCGCCCGAACGAGTTCGTCGTTTATCCGGCGCATGGTGTGGGCCAGATCGTGTCGATCGAGGAGCAGGAAGTCGCCGGGCTGAAACTGGAACTCTTCGTCATCTCCTTTGAGAAGGACAAGATGACGTTGCGCGTTCCGACCAACAAAGCGACCGAAGTCGGTATGCGCAGCCTTGCGTCGCCGGACGAAGTGTCCAATGCGATGAATACGCTCAAAGGCAAGGCCAAGGTGAAAAAAGCCATGTGGTCGCGCCGGGCGCAGGAATACGAGCAGAAGATCAACTCGGGCGATCTGATCGCGATTGCCGAAGTGGTCCGTGACCTGCACCGCAGCGATGATCAGCGCGAGCAAAGCTATTCCGAGCGTCAGCTCTACGAAGCCGCGCTGGAGCGTCTGACCCGCGAAGTTGCTGCCGTGTCCGGTGGGGACGAAGCCGCGGCGCAGCAGCAGGTGGACGAGGTTCTGACTTCGCGCGCAGCCTGATCCAGGCACCAAACGCCGGCAAGATTTTGAAACCGCGGCCCGAAAGGGCGGCGGTTTTTTGTCCTCAGAGCGTGGCGGCGAGCGCGAAGAGGGCGGCGATCTGGGCGATTTGCTGAGAGGCGCCCAACACGTCGCCGGTCTGACCGCCGATCTTGGCTTTGGCCAGGGCTGCGACGGCGATGGTCAGGATCGTCACCCAGAACAGGGGGGCGAGGACCGTACTTCCCAACATGAGCAGGCTCAAGGCAAAGGCAAGCAAGACGCCGAGCGTGGCGGTGGCCTGACTGGGTTTTCCCACATGTGAGGACAGCCCGTGGCCGCGCGCGTTCGGAAGAGAGGCCATCAGGACCGCCATGGGTGCGCGAGACAGAAGCGCGACGGCGATAACGGGTGCGAACAGCGCGCCGGTGGCGAGAACCGCGCTGAGCGCTGTCCATCGTGCGCCGAGCGAAAGCACGAGCGCGATAACACCGTAGCTGCCGACGCGGCTGTCTTTCATGATCTCGAGGCGCCGATCCTTGGTCGTACCACCCCAGAAACCGTCCGCCACGTCGGCAAGGCCGTCTTCGTGGAGCCCGCCGGTGAGGACGATCTCGGTCGCGACGATCAACAGCGCGGCGAGGGGGAGCGGTAGCCCCAGCGCAATGGCCGCCCAGCCGACAAGCGCTGCGGCCAGGCCGGTGACCGCCCCGGCGAGGGGCCAGGCCCAGGCGGATTGCGCGCCGCGCGGGGCATTTGCGGGGACCGGAAACCGTGTCAAAAGCGCAAGTGCGGCGGGTATGTCGCCAGGGGTGATCAGGGGGTCGGTTCGCGGCATAGCTTTCGCCTTGTGATCGGGTTTCAATCGTCGGTAAACCTTCGCGCGTCACGCATCAACAGGAGAGACCCATGCGCACCGCCCCTTTCGATACACTCGACGGTTTCCGGCATCTCATGCGCAGTTTGCCGGAGCCGGATGCGGCTGCGACGGAGGCGGCGCAGGAGCGCAACGGTCAATTGACCAAGCCACCGGGCGCCTTGGGGCGTCTGGAAGAACTGGCGATTTGGTATGCGGGCTGGCGTGGGAATGCGCGACCGACCATCGCGCGTCCGCAGGTCATCGTTTTCGCCGGTAATCATGGGGTTTGTGCGCAGGGCGTGTCGGCCTTCCCGGCCGAGGTCACCGAGCAAATGGTGGCCAATTTCGAGGCGGGGGGCGCCGCGATCAACCAGTTGGCCAAGGCCTTCGGCGCGACGATGGATGTGCATGCGCTGGATCTGGATCGTCCGACCGCGGATTTCTCGCAAGGCGCTGCGATGAGCGAGGACGAGGTCGTCACCGCTTTGGCGACAGGTTGGACCGCCGTGAATGATGAGACCGATTTGCTCGTCACCGGTGAGATGGGGATCGGCAACACCACGTCGGCGGCCGCGATCGCCTTTGCCCTGTTCGGCGGTGCGGCGGAAGACTGGGTCGGACGCGGGACCGGGGTTGATGATGACGGCCTAGCGAACAAGGCCCGCGTTCTACGCGCGGCGCTGGCGGCAAATCCCGAGGCGAAACAAGACGGTATCGAAGTTCTGCGGTGTGTGGGGGGCCGAGAGGTCGCGGCGATGGCGGGCGCGATGGCGCGCGCTCGGGTTGAGGGCATACCCGTGATCCTCGACGGCTTCATTTGTTCGGCCGCAGGTGCCTGTCTGGCGGCGATCAACCCCGCGGCTTTGGATCATGTCGTGGCCGGTCATGTCTCGGCCGAAGCCGCGCATGGAGCGCTCCTGGGAAAACTTGGTAAGGAGCCGCTTCTCTCGCTGGGCATGCGCCTGGGCGAAGGGTCCGGTGCGGCGCTTGCAATCGGGGTGCTGAAAGGGGCGCTGGCTACGCATTCCGGCATGTCGACGTTTGCCGAAGCCGGCGTGTCCGACGGTTAACCCGCCTTTGAGGACGATTCGGAATCGTCCCGGTCGTCATCTGCGTTATCTGGCCCGCTCTTGTCCTCGTGCAGTGACATGAGCTGGATCAGCATGGCGCTTTCGATGTCGCGATCCAGTTCCATGGCGCGTTTCTGGTAGGCTTCGTTTTCGCCCGCCGGCACGTTCGGATCCCAGAAATTGGCGAGCTCGCGGATCATTTGTCGGTCGTGTTTGAAGAAGGTGCGCTCGGCCTCGTTGGCCTCGAATTCGGAGAGGCCGATGTTTTCCAGTACGTAGCGGCCGACGCGAAGCGAGCTGTCGAACATTTCGCGCACGATGTCGTTCGCACCGACCTGGTAGAGTGCATAGACATGCGCACGGTCGCGGGCACGCACGATGATGTGGAGGTCCGGGCGTTCGGCGCGGGCATGGGCCACGATGCGCGTGGCGCTGTCGGGGCTGTTCACCGCGACAACCAGCACCTTGGCGCTCATCAACCCGGCCGCTTTCAGGAGGTCGGGGCGAGTCGGATCACCGAAGAAGCCTTTGACCCCGAACTTCCGCATCATCTGGATGGTTTGCAGGTTGCTGTCGAGCACGGTGGTCTTGTATCCGGCCGACCGGACGAGGCGGTTCACGACCTGGCCGAAGCGCCCGATGCCCACGATGATGACCCCGTTCTGCTCGTCGATTTCGTCTTCGTCCGGCAACGCCTGCGCGTCCTTGCTGCGGCGGGCGTAGAGGTCGTAAGCAATGAAGGCGAGCGGGGTTAGCAACATCGAAAGCGCGATGACGAGCAGGAGGTCATTGCCAATCGCGTTGCTGATCACACCCTGCTGGCTGGTGAAGGAAACCAGTAGGAAGCCGAATTCGCCAGCTTGCGCGAGGCCCAGGGTGAAAAGCCAAAAGTCCCGTCCGCGCAGTTTGAACATGTAGGCGAGCGGGGCGAGAACCGCGGCTTTCGCAACCATGAGAGCCACCGCGAGCGAGACGAAACGCGCAGGTTCCGAGAGGAGGCCACGCACGTCGATACCCGCGCCGACAGTGATGAAGAAGAGGCCGAGAAGCAGTCCCTTGAACGGTTCAATGTCGGTTTCAAGTTCATGCCGAAACTCGGAGTTGGCCAGCATCACGCCGGCGAGGAAGGCCCCAAGCGCAGGCGACAGGCCGACCATGTTCATCAGCGTTGCGATTCCGACCACGATGAGAAGGGCGACGGCGGTATACATCTCGCGCAGGCGCGCGGCGTCGATGAACCGGAACAGCGGGTGGGCAAGATAGCGACCGCCAAAGACGATCGCCGCCATCGCGCCGAGCGTGGCGAGGGTCACGCCCCAAGCGGGCAGACCTTCGACGAGAGAGAGGGATTCGTGATCGGCCCCGGTATGACCCGCGCCGGTCGCGAGGAGTGGCATCAGGGCCAGCATCGGGATCACCGCGATGTCTTGCGTGAGAAGCACGGAGAACATGGAACGGCCGCCTGCCGATTGCATCAATCCTTTTTCGGTGAGCGTTTGCAGGACGATTGCCGTGGATGACAGAGCGAGCATCAGCCCGACGGCGAGCGCCACTTGCCAGTTTGCGCCCATGAAAATAACGACCAGGGTCAGGAGGAGCGTCGTGACAACAAGTTGCAGGCCGCCCAATCCCATCAGCCTGTGGCGCATGTCCCAGAGCGCGCCAGGGTCGAGTTCGAGACCGATCAAGAACAGCATCATTACGACGCCGAATTCCGCAAAATGGCGCAGCCCCTCGGTATCGCCGGAGTCGATCCCTGTGATCGGTCCGATCAGAAGGCCGGCGATCAGATATCCAAGTACCGAGCCTAGCCCGAGGCGCGCGGCAATGGGCACCGCGATGACCGCAGCGCCAAGATAAATCGTGGCGTTGAGAAGAAACTCTTCCATGTATTCGGTATCGCAGGCGGGCGGCTCCTTGGCAATTCGGAGGCAGCGAAAACCCGCGTGACTTGGGCCCTTAGCTCAATGCGTTTTCGATTTCATGTCCCAAGTGGATGATTTGATCAAGCCGTGTGCTGATCCGGTCCTGAAACACCTTGAGTTGGGCGATGATGTCCTGGAGGCTTTCCCCGGAGTTCGTCAGGCGGGCGCTTTCGATTTTGCACATGACCCGTGTGGTCGAAAGACCGAGCACGTGACGGTCCATCCTGTTGCAAGCGTCCAGGATCCGGCGCGCTTCGCCCTGGACGTTTTGCGCGGATCGGGCCGCTTCGCCAGCATAGGTCGCGACGACGTTCTTCAAGATGTCGCTTTCAGCGTCGATGTCGATGTAATTGAGGTCCCGTCGTTCCTCGGAAAGCTGGCGGACGCAGTCCTGCAATATCCGTGACATCGAGTGGATGAAAATGGAGCGTAGAACGCTGGACCGAATACCGGCGAAATTGCTGTCCTTGCCCATGACATGCGCTTCGAACCAATCGGACATATCGCGGGACATACTGCCGTAGTTTTGTGAAAGCGTGGAAATCGGGCCGCCCGTCGGCTCCATCCGGGAGGCGATGACGCGCAGGTTGTGCGGCACCGTCTCCATCGCTTTGAAGTCGGTGATCAGCGCTTCGGTTTCGTGTTTGAGATCCTCGGCAAAGGCCAGAGCCCCGTTCAATGCCGTGGTTCTCACGGCCGGCTTTTTTCCCAAGGCGGTGTCCCGTGCGATCAGTTCGGAGACCAAGGCGCTGGAGCTGAAGCTGTCGTAGTCCGGGAACCCGAGGACGTTCAGACGGGACAGGAGTTCTGTAGCGCTTTCTTCCGGCGACAGGTTCTCTTCGAGCTCGCGCCCGCGGAGGGCTTCGTATTCTGACGCGATGGTGGTCAGCATGTCGGTTGTAGGTTTGATCCGCGCAGAGAGAAACCCGCCGGGCATCGGCGCGACGACGGCGAAGACCCAATAATAGAGCCCGTCCTTGGCACGGTTCTTGATGTAAGCGCCGATCGGATTGCCGTTTTGGATTGAAGTCCAAAGCAGCCAGAACACGGCCTTGGGCATATCCGGATGGCGGATCAACTTGTGCGGAGCGCCGATGAGTTCGGACCAATCGAAATTCGCGACACGCTTGAAGACGTAGTTGCCGCTTTGGATGACACCGCGTGTGTCGGTCCTTGAAAAGAACACTTCATCAAGGTCGAAAGGGGCTTCGCCAGAGTTGGGGCGAAACTCGTCTCTCTTTTCTACAAAGCTCACGAGGGTAAACTCCACAAGGACCGTGGATCACGGCATCTGGACCATGCATATCAACGAAGATTTGTCGGGAGGTTAACGGGCGATGGTTTCGGATTACCCGAGCGGCAGAACCTGCAGTTGGAACTGGCGGTTGCCCTTCTGGTAGACGAGCTGAGACGCGGAGATCGCGGTGACCCGCCCACCGTCCAGACGATCGCCTACAGAAACCTTTACGTATCGGCCCGATCCGAGGCGCACCAAGGCGCGGCGGTTTGATGAGGTACCGTAGACGCCGATCAAGTTGATCTTCCGCAGGTTCAAAGCATTCTTCATGGTCGCCGAGCGGGCGACGGACGCGGAAGACGGAATGGCCGCGCGCGTCGTTGCTGCGGAGGCCGCGATGACCTGCGAACCGTCATCAGACGCCGGTGCACGCTCTTGCGCACGGGTTTCGGCGCGGGCGACAAGCTGGCCGAAATTGCTGGGCTTTGACGAGGGGCGAACCGATGCGGCGACCGCCAGGTTCGTGGCGCTTGCCAATGCGGTTTGGTCGATCGTTGCCGTCTCGGTTTCTTCTTCCTCGGACGCTGGCGGCTCCGCCGCGGCCGCCGAAGCGACGGCGACGGCCACGTCCAGGTCATCCGGACGTTCACGCGGGCGGCTTTGGGCGAGTTCTTCGAGACTTTGCCCCCCGAGACGGGCGCGCTCGGCGAGTTCAGTCAGATTGTCAGGACGGGCGCGGGGGGTGAGCGCCGGTTCGTCCGCCAGGTCTGGCGAGAGTGCTGCGTCTTCTTGAACGTCCTCCTCGGGCACGAGACCTTCGGGACGTGGCGCAGGGACGACGCTGGGTCGGCCCAGGGTGACGATCATGCCGGACGGCGACACGGCCCCCTCTGGCGTCGGCACGACCAACCCGTTGTCGTCGAGGTCGAAGGACGTGCCCGGCGGCGGCGGCGGGAGCGGTGACGCCGGGGCTTCCAATGCGACGGCGTTCGGGTCAGGCAGAGCCAAAGCGTCGTTGGGTGAGACACTCGGGTCGATGGAGGCGACATATACATCCTCGTCGCTCGATGCCTGGGGGTCTGCCGGGGTATCCGGGGCCCTTTGATAAACACCGGTGCTTGCATAGATCTCGGCCGCCTGCTCGGGCGTCAGCACGTCGAGCGGCTCGGGCGCCGTGTTCGCGTCCGCTTCGGCCTCGGTCTCGGGGGGGCGGGCTGGCTCGGGCGTAAGTGTCTGACCGGTTTCTGTCGCGTCCGACGCCGGTGTTTCCGGGTTGAACAGCGCCACGTCGTCGTCACCGAGGAAATACGACGACCAAAGCGCGAGACCAGCGAGCAACAAGATCAGAAGAAGGGTCAGCGTGAGGCCCGTGGAAAAGGACGAACGGCCCGGATTGGTGCTTTGCCCTTTCCGCGCTCCGAAGACGGTCATCGCCTCGGCTTCTTTTTCGCGCGGATCGGGTGTCCCTGACGGTTTTGGTTTTTCTTTGCGTGCCGGGAGTGCAAACCGACTTCCGCTTGTCTTCCCCGCTGAGGGCGGAGGTAAGGGTGTGTCCGGCACGGGTGCGATGACAGGTTCCCGCGTTTTCGGGGCCTCTTTCGCCTTTACCTGTTTGTCCGCTTTGCGCTGCTCGGCTTGCGTGCGACGTTTTTCGTTGGCGCGGTTCAGGCCGGTTCCGAAGCGCGCCAGAACATTCGGTTTTCTCGCTTCGCCGGCTTCGAGACCCAGGGCGCGGGCCATGGCGAGCCGGCGTTTTTCAGCGTCGCCAAGAAGTTTGGGGGTCGAGAGCTGTTCGTCGTTAATGAGTACCGGCTTTTGAACGGGGGCGAGGGGGTGAGCGGCGGCCGCATCCGATGCTTCCGGGGAGGCGGAAGGCGGTTCGGCTGCGGGCGGTTCGCTGGTGTCAGATGCCAGGCGACGGGAGGAAAAGGCCGGTTTTTCCGAGACTTCGGACGACGCAGGGTCGTCGGGCTCTGTTTGCGGTCGCGCAGACGAGACGGGTGGGATAGCTGGCGCCGCTTTCGGGATTGGCACGGTGGAGGTCGGCGTATCGGGCGTGGCGCGCACGATGGGGCGCGGTGTGCTCGGACCGTTCGTATCTACCTCATCCTCGGGTGTGGGCGGGAAGGGCGCCAACACGGGGGTTGTCGAGGTCTCCGCCTGGCCACGCTTGGGCGCGGAAAGCCTTGGGGCTTTGGAGGGTGCCGGGTCTGACGATGTCGATGGTTGCGACGCAGACAGAGATGGGCGCGAGCCAGGCGTTTCGCGGTGTTCCACGGCGTCTTCGGGGGCAGCCCCAGGGTCGGACGGGGCTTCGTCCTGGTCGGCGTTTCGATCAAACACCGGGGGCTTATTCGTTGGGTCTGAAGGCGCGGGCGCCGCCGCAGCGATGGGCGGTTCATCCGTAATAAGGTCGGGTTCGTCGTCCACTATGTCCGGAAACGCGGAAAGGCCGGCTGACGCGGGTGCAGGCTCAGGGCGCGCATCGGACTTGGGCGTGGGCGGCGTCGTTTCGACGGCGGGTTCCGACGCGGTATCCGCGGGACCGTCGAACACCATTTGTTTCGGGGCTTTCGGGATCGGCGAGGTGTCGGGAACGAGCCGGTCGCCGTTCGTCATGACCTGGGCTGCGAAGTTCGTCTTGCCGAAGAACGGCTCGCCGGAAAAAGCACCGTTTTCGGGGCGCGCGACGTAGCTGACCGGATTGAAGCCGAACTGGGCCGCGAAGCCTTCGGCTTCTTCCATGGTCTCACGGGCAAGAACCGCGACACGCGCCGTATCGCCGTCAGCGCGCCAATCGAAGACCAAATCGGACACCGCGTAGGGCGTCATCCCTTCGAGCGCAACGCGGATCTGAACCTCGCGCGCGATATCGTCCGGGCCGGGCGCGTCGAGCGTGGTGTAGAGGATTTGGGAGTTCGGGATTACCAGTTTGGACGTGAAATCACCGCCCGCGAGGCTTTCGGCCTTTTGACGGAGATCGCCCAGATGATCCGACATCTGTGGATCATCCAGCGCCACGGCGCCCACGAGTTGCCAGCCGCCTTTGCCGCGAAACAACAGGCGGATGCCATCATGACTAAGATCAAGCGCAAAATCAGGCTTCATGGCCAATGGGTCTGCCCGCTCCGAAGTAACCTGTGGGTCCGGGCCCAACTCCCGGAACTTTATGGGAAACTATAGCAGGTCACCGTGCAAGGAAAGCGAAAGGGGCCGGATTCTGGGCTTCCTGCCCGAGAATTGCCGTCTCGCGCGGCTTTTCGCCGAAAGTTACGGGAATTCCAGCGAAATTTTTCGAAAGGGGCGGCCCAGGTGGAAGAATCAGCCGACCGGTGGCGGCGCAGGGGTTCGATAAATGACAACCCGCCGCGCGACGGTTTCAAAGGACGGCAAGGTGGTTTTGGCCAAGATCGGAGCGTTGGGTTTTGCCACTGCACCCGCCGGGGCCGCGGTGAACCGCGTCGTTGAATCTTCAATCTCACAAGAGGGTGTCGCGCATGTCGAAAGCGGAACAAAGCGATGGGTCCGGGGGGCTGGAGGCGGAAAACATCGATGTGCATATCATCGCCGTGGCCCATTTCGCCCGCACGCTCCGAGCCTTGAATGACGCGATGGAAGATCTCGATGCCATGGCCAAGGGTGAGGCGAACGAGGTCAAAGACCGCGCGGCCGATTTGCGGCGCGCGATGCAGTCGGTTCTGGACGAAAGGAAACGTTGTGACAGTATCGCGCGGAGAGACGGCGGCGACATCGACACCGGGGCAGAATTCGACCTCGACACGGCACGCGAAGAAATCGAACGCCGCCTGGCTCGCATCCGCCGATCCGAAGATCCTGAGTGATATCTTGGCGCAGATGGGCGAGGACGAGCTTTTGGCGCTCCCCTATCTGTTCGAATTCTGGGCGCTCGATCATCAGGTTCCGCCCGAAGGCATGTGGCGGACATGGGTCATCATGGGCGGTCGTGGCGCTGGCAAGACCCGTGCGGGGTCTGAATGGGTGCGTTCTCAGGTGGAAGGTGCGCGTCCCGCGGATCGGGGGGCGGCCCGTCGCGTCGCCTTGGTGGGCGAAACCTTTGACCAGGTGCGGGCCGTCATGGTGTTTGGAGACAGTGGTATTCTCGCGTGCTCCCCGCCCGACAGATCTCCCGTCTGGGAGGCCTCGCGCCGTCAATTGGTCTGGCCGAACGGAGCCGTGGCCCAGGCGTTTTCC
This sequence comes from Maritimibacter sp., assembly GCA_003520545.1. GTDB lineage: Bacteria > Pseudomonadota > Alphaproteobacteria > Rhodobacterales > Rhodobacteraceae > Maritimibacter. Next base: position 21,610 of record DOUP01000058.1, read on the forward strand.
GCTTCGGAGCCGGAAGCCTTGCGTGGGCCGCAGTTCGATGCGGCTTGGGTCGATGAATTGGCGAAATGGAAAAAGGCCGATGACACCTGGGACATGTTGCAGTTTGCTCTGCGCCTCGGAGAACATCCGCGACAAGTGGTGACAACCACGCCCCGCACCATGCCGCTCTTGCGCAAAATCATGGACTTGCCGTCGACGGTCGGGACACACGCCACCACGGAAGCCAACCGCGCCAATCTCTCGGACAGCTTTCTGGAGGAAGTGCGCGCGCGGTATGCAGGCACGCGGCTGGGGCGGCAGGAATTGGACGGTGTGCTCTTGATGGATGTCGAGGGGGCGTTGTGGTCACTCGCGTCGATCGAGAGCGGGCGGTTGGAACATGCGCCACAGCTTTCGCGGATCGTCGTCGCCGTCGATCCGCCTGTCACCGGGCACAAGGGCTCGGATGCGTGCGGGATCGTGGTTGCCGGCGTGGTCGCGGAGGGTCCGCCGTCGGAATGGCTGGCGGTGGTTCTGGAGGATGCGAGCGTGACGGCCGCGAAACCGACCGACTGGGCCCGTGCGGCGCTGGAGGCAATGGAGCGTTACCAGGCTGACAGGTTGGTCGCCGAAGTGAACCAGGGCGGGGACTTGGTCGAAGCCGTTATTCGGCAAATCGACCCACTCGTCTCCTATCGCTCGGTTCATGCGTCGAAGGGCAAGGTTGCGCGGGCCGAGCCGGTGGCGGCGCTGTATGAACAGGGCCGGGTCCGCCACCTGCGCAATCTGGGAAAGCTCGAGGACCAGATGTGCCAGATGACCACGCAGGGGTATCAAGGGTCGGGCAGTCCGGACCGTGTCGATGCGTTGGTCTGGGCGATCCACGATCTTATGATCGAAGCCGGGAAGGGCTTTCGCAACCCGCAGGTGCGAACGCTGCTTTAAACACTTCTTTAACCCTGTCTGGCAGGGTGTTTCTTGTCGGACATCACCGGCACGACCGCGCCGCAAAGCGCTGATCTGAATGAAGAAATGACATCACGAACGGCCCGTCTCGCGGCAGGCCGGTGGGAGCGGCTTGGCCGCAGGATGAACGAGGAGCTTTGGCGTATGGCCGTTTTCGACTTTCTGAAGCGCAGCGACGAGACCCCGCAGGAGTCCAAGGCCTCGGCCACGGGACCGGTGATTGCGTATCGTGGATCGGGGCGTGTGGTCTGGGGGCCGCGAGACACGGCGAACCTGACCCGTAACGGGTTTACCGCGAACCCGGTGGGGTTCCGGGCAGTCAAGCTGATTGCCGAGGCCGCCGCGGCGTTGCCTTTGGTCTTGCAGGATGCGGAGCAGCGCTTCGATGTGCACCCGGTGCTGGACCTGATCACCCGCCCGAACCCGGCACAGGGACGGGCTGACCTCCTGGAAATGCTCTTCGGTCAGATCCTTCTGACCGGGGACGGATATGTCGAAGCGGTCGGGTTCGAGACCGGCGTGCCGATGGAACTTCACGTTCTGCGGTCGGACCGGATGAGCCTTGTGCCCGGCGCGGATGGGTGGCCGGTGGCTTATGACTATTCGGTCGGGGCCAAGAAGCACCGCTTCCACGTGACCGAAGGGCTTTCGCCGATCTGCCATGTGCGTACCTTTCACCCGCAGGATGACCACTACGGTCTGTCGCCAATGCAGGCCGCCGCCAGTGCGCTTGACGTGCACAACGCCGCGTCGGCCTGGTCGAAGGCACTGCTGGACAACGCCGCGCGGCCATCCGGGGCGATCGTGTATTCCGGGATGGAAGGGCACGGATCGCTGACGCCTGATCAATACGACCGGCTTCTGGCCGAGATGGAGGCCCATCATGTGGGCGCGCGAAACGCGGGTCGCCCGATGTTGCTGGAAGGCGGGCTGGATTGGAAACCCATGGGGTTCTCGCCATCGGACATGGAATTCCAGAAGACCAAGGAAGCCGCCGCGCGCGAGATCGCAAGCGCTTTCGGGGTTCCGCCGATGTTGGTCGGTATTCCGGGGGATGCGACCTATGCAAACTACCAGGAGGCCAACCGGGCTTTCTATCGCCTGACCGTGCTGCCGCTCGTGTCCAAGGTGACCGCAAGCCTGTCGCACTGGCTTTCGGCCTTTTCCGGAGAGCAGGTCGTTCTCAAACCCGACATGGACCAGGTGCCGGCGCTGGCCGTCGAGCGCGACCAGCAATGGGCGCGGGTCGCGGGGGCGGAGTTCCTGAGCGACGACGAGAAGCGTGCGCTTCTGGGACTTCCTGCGCGCCCATCCCCTGACACCGATGATGTGGAGAGCGACGATGAGTGATTACCACACGCCCTTTGGGCTTGAGCACAAGTTCGTGGCGCTGGGCACGACGGAGACGGTGGAAGGTGGCATCGCCATCGAGGGCTACGCGAGTTTCTTCGGCGAAGTGGATCGGGGCGGCGATGTTGTGACCAAGGGCGCTTATGCCAAGAGCCTTACGGAAATCGCCAAGGGCGGTGGGCAGGTGAAGATGCTGTGGCAGCACGATCCGGCCCAGCCGATCGGTGTCTGGGACGAGGTGCGCGAGGACAACCGCGGGCTGTTCGTCAAGGGCCGTATCCTGACCGACATCGCCAAGGGACGCGAGGCCGCGCGATTGATCGAGGCCGGCGCGATTGACGGCCTCTCCATCGGCTATCGCACCGTGCGTGCGGCGAAGAATGACAAGGGCCAACGGCTCTTGAAGGAACTGGAGCTTTGGGAGGTGTCGCTTGTCACCTTTCCGATGCTGCCCAGTGCACGGGTCGGGGCCAAGGGTGATGCGCCCGACGCCCAAGACCTGCGCGAGTTGGCCCGGATCATCGACGATGCGTGCCAGATGCTGGCCCGGCGAGATTGAACCGGTGCCTCTCAACTCTCGGAACAGGACTTTGTGATGACCAAGGAGATGAGCCAACGCGACCCGTCTGACGGTGGTGCAACGGCCACCGGATCGACCCGGGAGGTGAAGACCGCCCTGACGCGTTTCGTGAGCGAAATCAAGTCGTTCAACGACGACATCGACACCCGACTTCAACAACAGGAAGAGCGACTGACCATGCTGGATCGTAAATCCCTCTCACCCGCCCGCCCGGCTTTGTCCGCAGCGCGCGATACCGAAGCCCCGCACCAGAAGGCGTTCGAGGCCTATCTGCGTTCCGGCGACGACGACGCGCTGCGCGGCATCGACCTGGAGGGCAAGAGCCTCTCGACGGCGGTCGCCGCCGATGGCGGGTATCTCGTCGACCCGAAGACCGCCGATGTGATCCAGAGCGTGCTGCGCTCGAACGCCTCGCTGCGCGCGGTGGCCAACGTCGTGAACGTCGAGGCGACATCTTACGACGTGCTGATCGACCACGGCGATCTCGGGTCCGGCTGGGCCACGGAAACCGATCCGGCGGCGGAAACCGCAACGCCGACGATCGAGCGGATTTCGATCCCGCTGCACGAGCTGTCGGCACTCCCCAAAGCCTCCCAACGTCTGCTGGACGATGCGGCTTTCGATATCGAGACCTGGCTGGCGGCGCGTATCGCGGACAAGTTCGCACGTGCGGAGGCGGCGGCCTTCGTCTCTGGCGACGGCGTCGACAAACCGACCGGTTTCCTGACCCACCCGACCGTGGATAACGACAGCTGGACCTGGGGCAACATCGGATACGTAGCGACCGGCACTGACGGCGACTTTGACGCGACCGACCCTGCGGATGTGATTTTCGATCTCATCTATGGGCTGGATGCAGAATACCGCGTCGGGGCGAGTTTCGTCATGAATTCGAAGACCGCAGGGGCGGTGCGCAAGCTCAAGGATGCCGATGGCCGTTTCCTGTGGTCCGATGGGCTTGCCGCCGAAATGCCGGCTCGTCTGGCGGGTTATCCGGTGCTGATCGTCGAGGACATGCCGGACATCGCCACGGGCGCGGATGCGATCGCGTTCGGCGATTTCGCGGCGGGCTACACCGTTGCCGAGCGCCCGGACACGCGAATCCTGCGCGATCCGTTCTCGGCCAAGCCGCATGTGCTGTTCTACGCCACCAAACGCGTAGGTGGCGACGTGAGCGACTTCGCGGCGATCAAGGTTCTCAAGTTCGCCATTGCTTAAGACCGATCCGAGGTTCGTGCCCAGATGACTGGGTGCGGGCACCGGGCGCGCGCCGGACACATACCCGTGTTGTCTAGCTGCTCCCCCCTCCGTCCGAGCGACACGGAGGCGCGCGCCCATCTTTGCCGACGCGGGGGCCGTAATTCGGAGTTGATCCATGCTGCTTGTCGAGCATACGACCACGCCAGACGCCGACCTGCCGGTTGAGGCCCTTAAAGACCATCTTCGGCTAGGGACCGGCTTTGCCGAGGCAGACATCCAGGACGAGATGCTCGTCGGGTATCTGCGGGCCGCACTTGCCGCGATCGAAGGTGCGACCGGCAAGGCGCTGTTCCAGCGCACGTTTTCCTGGACGACCGCCTCGTGGCGGGACATGTCGCAGCAGGTTCTGCCGGTTGCCCCGATCCTTGGGATCACCGAGCTATGCATCATCGACCGTAATGAGAACGTTGAGATCGTTCCGACGGATCGTTACGCACTGATCGAGGATGTTCACCGGCCGCGGCTGGTCGCGACCGGGTTCTTTCTGCCGACCATTCCTGTCGGGGGGAAGGCCAAGGTCACAGTCGTCGCGGGATATGCCACGGATTGGCCTTCCATGCCGCATGACGTCGCCCTGGCCGTGATAGCTCTGGCGGCATCCTATTATGAAAACCGGGGCGGCACCACGCCACAAGATCACGAGCGCCTTCCCAACCAGGTCGCCGCGCTCCTCCAGCGCTATCGCGAGATGCGTCTCTTCAAGGGGATGCGCTGATGTCTGATGTGAAACTGAACAAGCGGCTCACCCTGGAAGCGCCGGTTCGCAACCCTGACGGGGCCGGTGGGTTCGAGACCACCTGGGTGGTGCTGGGTCAGCTCTGGGCGAACGTCAAACCCGGATCCGGCCGGGAACGGGCGGTTGAGACGATGACCGCCTCCGTCACGCGGCTCACCATCACCGTGCGGGCTGCGCCGGTTGGATCGACCATGCGACCGCAACCCGGTCAACGGATGCGGGCTGGCACTCGGGTCTTCAAAATCCTCGCGGTGAGCGAGGCAGACGTGGCGGCGCGTTACCTGCGCTGCCTTGCCGAAGAGGAGGTGGCGGCATGAGCTACGGCATTTCTCTGGCGCTGCAACAGGCCATCTATCAAAGGCTTACGGCAGATTCGGCGCTCGCGGCACTGGTCGGTTCGGCCATTTTCGATGTGGTCCCGCCAGGGTTTTCGGGATCGACCTATGTCTCCCTGGGAACCGAGGACGTGCGTGAGACTGGAGACGCCACGGGTCGCGGCGCATTGCATGACATCACCATCAGCGTGGTCAGCGATGCGGCCGGGTTCGCCACGGTCAAGGAAGTGGCCGCCGCGATCTCGGACAGTCTCGTGGATGCATCCTTGATCCTGGCGCGCGGCCATCTGATCTCGCTCAACTTCTACCGGGCAAGGGCCCGGCGGGTGCAGGACGCCGACATGCGGCGCATCGATCTGCGCTTTCGGGCGCGTGTCGAAGACAGCTGACTTCACGACCCTAAAACGGAGACACCGCTATGACGGCTCAGAATGGCAAAGACCTTCTTATCAAGCTCGATATGGACAATACGGGCAACTTTTCGACCCTTGCGGGCCTGCGGGCGACGCGGATCAGTTTTGACGCTGAGAGCGTCGATGTCACCTCGCTGGAAAGCCAAGGCGGCTGGCGTGAGCTGCTCGGGGGTGCCGGCGTGAAATCGGCGGCGCTGTCGGGGTCCGGGATCTTCAAGGACGACACGACGGACGAACGCGCGCGTCAGATCTTCTTCGACGGCGAGGTGCCGGAGTTCCAGGTGATCGTGCCGGACTTCGGTATCATCGAAGGCCCGTTCATGATCACCGCTATCGAATACGCGGGCAGCTACAACGGCGAGGCGACGTTCGAGATGTCGATGGCCTCGGCGGGCGAGCTGACCTTCACGGCGCTCTGATCATGGCAAATCCATGGACGGGCGAGGTGGCGCTGGTCATCGACAAGGAGCGCCGGGTGCTGAAGCTCACGCTTGGCGCGCTGGCGGAACTTGAGGAAAAGCTTGAGGCTGACAGCCTCGTCGCCTTGGCGAGCCGCTTCGAGGCAGGTGCCTTTTCCACCCGCGATGTGATCGCGGTTCTGGTCGCGGGCCTGCGAGGCGGCGGGATCGCGCCGGGAGAGATCGACCTGGCGACCGCCGAGATTGACGGCGGGCCGATGGCCGCGGCGAAAGCTCCCGGTCAGTTGATCGTGCGCGCCTTCGCTTTGCCTGAGGCCAAGGCATGAGTGCGGCGCGTTTTGATTGGCCGGGACTATTGCGGCTCGGGTTGCGCGGTCTCGGGCTGAAACCCCGGGAGTTCTGGGCCCTGACGCCGGCCGAGCTGACCGTGATGCTGGGCCGAGACGGGTTTGGAGCCAATGCGCTCGACCGTGCGCGGCTTGACGATCTTGCGGCGGCTTTTCCAGACACCGCCCCGACCGGGGCAACAGGAGTGAACTTTGATGACGGAATTTGACGGTCTGGACGCGTTCGACGATCAAGTCGCCGCTCTTGAAACGTCCCTGCAAGGCGCTTCGATGCTCGCGGCGGGGTTCGCTTCTGAACTTGAGAAGATGGGCGCGACCATCGACAGCGTGAACAAGGATGTGTCGTCCCTGTCCTCGGGCATGTCGAGCGGATTGCGCAAATCGCTGGATGGCATCGTCTACGGGACGATGACCATGCAGGAGGCCTTCAAGTCGCTTCACAAGTCCATGGTCGACACGGTCTATGACACCGCTGTCTCCCCGGTGACCGACCATTTCGGCGGCATCCTGGGGCAGGGCCTTGGCACCATCATGAACGCTTTCCTGCCGTTTGCGAACGGTAGCGCGTTTACGCAGGGGCGCGTCACGCCCTTTGCCAATGGCGGGATCGTGGCGTCGCCCACGCATTTCCCGATGCGTGGTGGCGCGGGTCTGATGGGAGAAGCCGGACCTGAAGCGATCATGCCGCTTGCGCGTGGTGCGAACGGCAAGCTTGGCGTTCGGGCCGAGGGAGGTGGCCGTCCGGTGAACGTGATCATGAACATCTCCACCCCGGACGTTGATGGGTTCAAGCGAAGCCAAGGTCAGATCGCGGCCCAGGTTGGCCGGGTGCTGACCCGTGGCCGACGTTATAGTTAAGGAGGGTTTCCCATGAGCTTTCACGAGGTTCGTTTCCCGCCCAGTCTGAGCTTCGGCTCGGTCGGCGGGCCGGAGCGGCGCACCGAGGTGGTGACGCTGGCCAACGGGTTCGAGGAGCGCAACACGCCCTGGGCGCATTCGCGCAGGCGGTATGACGCCGGACTTGGAATGCGGTCTTTGGACGATATCGAGACGATGGTGGCGTTCTTCGAGGCCCGTCGCGGTCAGCTCTACGGGTTCCGTTGGAAGGATTGGGCGGACTTCAAGTCCTGCGCGCCCTCGGTCGAACCACATTTCAACGATCAGGAATTGGGATGGGGCGATGGAACGACCACCGTGTTCCAGATCGTCAAACAGTATCGCAGCGGCGAGAACACCTATCACCGCCCGATCCGCAAACCGGTCAAAGGCAGCGTGAAGGTGGGCCTGTCCGGCGATCAGCAGATCGAAACGGTGGACTACGATGTGGACGTGACCACCGGGCATGTGACCTTCTCGGACGCGCCGCCCGTGGGGGCGCAGGTGACCGCCGGGTTCGAATTCGACGTGCCCGTGCGGTTCGACACCGACCGGATTCAAACCTCGGTCTCGTCGTTCCAGGCGGGTGACGTCCCGAACGTGCCGGTTCTGGAGGTGCGGGTCTGATGGCGGCGACACAGGAGTTCATCGCGCATGTGCAGTCGGGCCTGAACACGCTTGCCCGATGCTGGAAACTGACGCGGAAGGACGGGTGGGTCCGGGGGTTTACGGACCATGATGCCGATCTCGTGTTCGACGGCGTCACCTTTGCCGCTGATACGGGGCTGACGGCGCAGGCATTGATGCAGACGACGGGGCTTTCGATCGACAACACCGAAGCCGTTGGCGCGTTGTCGGATGCTTCGGTGCGCGAAGCCGACATCGCGGCGGGAAGATTTGACGGCGCCGAGGTCGAGGCTTGGCTGGGCAACTGGGCGAACACGGATGAACGGCTGCTCCAGTTTCGCGGATCTCTGGGCGAAATCACCCGTGCGGGCGGTGGTTTTCGTGCCGAGCTCCTGGGATTGGCGGATGCCCTCAACCAACCCCAGGGCCGGGTTTATCAGACGGCTTGCGGTGCCGTGCTGGGGGACGCGCGATGTCGCTTTGACCGCGATACGCCCGGTTATACAGAAGAGATCGCGGTCGTGTCCTTTCGAGACGGTGTGCATGTCGAGCTTGACGGCGCGACCACACAGCCGGATCGCTGGTTCGAGCGCGGGCGGCTGCGCGTCGTGGACGGTGCCGCCAAGGGGTTGGTCGGGGCGATCAAGAACGACGCGGGTGGACCATCGACGCGCAAGATCGAGCTTTGGCAATCCCTTCGCGCCGACTTGGCTGTCGGAGATCTGGTCCGGATCGAAGCGGGCTGTGACAAACGCGCGGAGACCTGCCGGGAGAAGTTCGATAACATCCTGAACTTCCGAGGGTTTCCGAACGTGCCCGGTGAAGATCGCCTGTTGTCCGTTCCTGTCCGGGGCCGGACCGTCGACAGCACCGGGGGGAACGCGAAATGACGCCCGAGGTCATCGTGGCGGAAGCCCGCGGGTGGATCGGCACGCCTTACGTTCATCAGGCGGCTTGCAAGGGCGCGGGGGCTGATTGTCTCGGGTTGGTGATCGGTCTGTGGCATGCGCTCTATGGGCACGCCCCCGGGACTGTGCCGGCCTACACACCGGATTGGTCCGAGGCGGCGCGGGATGAGCAACTGCTGACCGCGGCCGGACGGTTCTTGCAACAAGTCAAAAAGGAGGACGCGCGGGCGGGGGATGTCGTGGTCTTCCGGATGCGCGAGGGCGCCGTGGCGAAGCATCTTGGCATCCTCGCGACGCCCTTGCCGGATCCGACCTTCATTCATGCCTATTCCGGTCACGGCGTCGTCGAGAGCCCGCTGTCCGCTCCGTGGCAACGTCGCATCGCGGCATATTTCAGGTTTCCCGAAAGGGGGTAGCACATGGCAACACTCGTACTCGCAGGGGCAGGCGCCGCAATCGGATCGTCCATCGGAGGTTCTGTGCTGGGGCTGTCATCCGTCGTCATCGGGCAGGCTGTCGGGGCCATGGTCGGGCGGGCGATTGACAATCGGTTGATGGGCGATGGGGCCGAGGCGGTCGAGACCGGCAAGGTCGATCGGCTCCGCATCAACGGGGTGTCCGAAGGGGCTCCGGTCGGATTGGTGTTCGGTCGGTTTCGAACGGGTGGACAGGTGATCTGGGCGTCGAAAGTGTCCGAGCACCGCCATATTACCGCGGGCGATACGACGGGCGGCGGCAAGGGTCAGCCTTCGCGCGCGCAATCGACGACCACGACCTATACCTATTCCGTTTCGCTCGCGGTGGCGCTGTGCGAGGGGGAGATTTCTCAGGTCGGGCGCATCTGGGCCGACGGCGAGGAAATCCGCCCCAAGAGCCTCAACATGCGCGTCTACCGTGGCGATGAGGACCAACTGCCCGATCCCACGATTTCCGTCGATCTGGGCGCGGGCAAGACGCCCGCGTTTCGTGGCACGGCCTATGTCGTTATTGAAAACCTTGACCTGACCCGGTTCAACAACCGAATTCCGGTGCTGAATTTCGAGGTTTTCCGGCCGGAACAACCCAATCAGGTCGAAGGTGTCGCGCGGGGGACCAAGGCCGTGGCAATGATACCGGGGTCCGGCGAATATGCCCTTGCCACCGAGCGCGTTCACTTTGGCGGCGCGCCGGGCCGGCGGGTTCCGGCGAACGTCAACACGCCTTCTGGCAAGCCCGATTTCCTGACCTCTCTCGATATGCTCACGGGTGAACTGCCGAATTGCGAGGCGGTGTCCTTGGTGGTGTCATGGTTCGGCTCTGACCTGCGGGCCTCGGCGTGTCGCGTTCGACCCAAGGTCGATCACCATGGCGCCGATGGCATGGAGATGCCGTGGCGGGTGTCCGGGCTGGGCCGGTCCGCCGTCCCCGTCGTGACCCTGGATGGTGGCAAACCGGCCTATGGCGGAACGCCGTCGGATCAATCGGTCGTGCAAGCGATCAATGCGCTGAAGGCGCGCGGTCAATCCGTGACATTCTATCCGTTCATCCTGATGGACCAGCCTGCGGGCAATACGCGCACAGACCCCTATAGCGGGGCGGATAACCAACCTGCGTTCCCGTGGCGCGGACGGATCACCACCTCGGTCGCACCGGGGCGCGACAACAGCCCGGACGGCACAGCCGCCGCCGAGGCTGAAGTCGCGGACTTCTTTGGGAATGCCGGGCGAAACCAGTTTTCCGCATCAAACGGGTCCGTCACCTACACCGGCCCGAACGAATACTCCTATCGCCGGTTCATCCTCCACTATGCCCATCTGTGCAAACAGGCCGGCGGTGTCGACGCTTTCCTGATCGGGTCGGAGCTGCGCGGTGTGACCCAGATCCGGGGCGCGGGTGGCAGCTTCCCCGCGGTTGAGGCGCTGCGCCAACTGGCGGCGGACGTGCAGGCGATCCTCGGCCCAAGCACCAAGATTTCCTACGCCGCCGACTGGTCGGAATACTTTGGCTATCATCCGCAGGACGGCTCGGGCGATGTCTATTTCCATCTGGATGCGCTTTGGGCGGACCCGAATATCGACTTTGTCGGGATCGACAACTACATGCCGCTGTCGGATTGGCGCGACGGTGAAGATCACGCGGATGCGCATTGGGGCGCGATCTATAATCTCGACTACCTCAAGGCCAACGTTCAGGGGGGCGAGGGATACGACTGGTACTATCCGACGGAGGAGGCCCGGAACCTGCAGTTGCGCGCACCCATTGCGGACGGGGTGCATAACGAGCCTTGGGTGTTTCGTTACAAGGACATCCGGTCATGGTGGGAGAGCTACCATTTCAACCGTATCGGCGGTGTGCGTGCGGAGCATGAAACGGACTGGCAGCCCGGGTCGAAACCGATCTGGTTTACCGAGATCGGTTGCGCCGCCATCGACAAAGGCACCAACGAACCCAACAAATTCGTCGATGCGAAGTCCTCTGAGAGCGCTTTGCCGCGCTATTCCATGGGCCTGAGAGACGACTTCATCCAGGCGCAGTATCTAAGGGCCCTGCGCGAATACTGGGGAGACCCGGCGAACAACCCGACTGACGCGCAGACAGGCGTGACCATGATCGACATGAACCGCGCGCACGTCTGGGCGTGGGACGCGCGCCCCTTCCCATGGTTTCCGAACAATCGTGGCTTGTGGGGCGATTGGCCGAACTACGCGCGCGGGCATTGGTTGAACGGGCGCGCCACGATGCCGACACTCGAAGCTGTCGTTCAGGAGATCTGCGCGCGATCCGGGGTCACCAACATCGACACGTCCCGGCTCTATGGCTCTTTGCATGGCTACATGGTCACCGACGTGACCGACGCGCGGGCGGCGCTGCAGCCGTTGATGACCGCTTACGGCTTCGAAGCCGCCGAGCGGGAAGGGGTCTTGTCGTTCTTTTCGCGCTACGGCTATCCGGATGCTGACCTTGATCCGACCCGGCTGGCGGTCTCGTCCGACTTGGAGGGCGACCTCGAACTCAGTCGTGCGCCCGAGGCCGACATGACCGGCCGGGTCCGTTTGACTTATGCCGAGGCGGGCGCGGAATACGAAACCCGCGCCGCGGAAGCGGTTTTCCCGGACGAGGACACGCATGGCGTGGCAACCACCGAGATGCCTCTCGTGCTTACGGGGGCGGAAGCCACGGCAATGACTGAACGGTGGCTGGCGCAAGCGCGTGTCTCCCAGGACCGGGCGCGGTTTGCTCTTCCGCCGTCGGATATGTCCTGCCGAGCCGGAGATGTCGTGCGCATCGACACAGAGTCGGGGGAGGCGAGTTTCCGCATCGACCGGATCGAGCAAGCGGAATTGCAAATCGTTCAGGCTGTGCGAGTTGAACCCGGCGTGTTCAAACCGGCGCAGGGTGTGGATCAACCGATCTCGCTTGCCGGGTTCTCTCCGGTCGTGCCGGTGGTGCCGATATGGCTCGACCTGCCGCTGCTGACGGGAACGGAGGTGCCACATGCCCCGCATCTTGCCATTGCCGCCGACCCGTGGCCGGGATCCGTTGCCGTCTATTCCTCGGGGACCGATAACGGATATGCGCTGAATTCTATTATCGACGCGCCCGTGCGCCTTGGGGTTACCGAAACGATCTTGCCCTACGCGCGTCCGGGCGTCGTGGATCGTGGTCCCGTCCTGCGCGTGCGCATGGCGCGTGGCACCATTTCGTCGTCCGGGGAAGAAGCCATGCTCAACGGATCAAACGTCGCCGTCATCGGGCTGGATGGCCCCGACGGTTGGGAGGTTTTCCAGTTCTCCGAAGCGGTTCTGGTGGAGGAAGACGTTTATGAGATCAGCGGGCGCCTCCGGGGGCAGGCGGGGAGCGACCCGTTCATTCCCGACACATGGGAGGCCGGCGCGACGGTGGTTTTCCTTGATAGCGCGGTCACGCAGCTGGACCTTGCACTGTCCGCCCGTGGGTTGGAGCGGAATTACCGGATCGGTCCTGCATCCGAACCGCTGGATGACGAGAGTTTCACACACCAGGTCGTCACGACAGAGGGCGTCGGGCTTCGCCCATATCGGCCCGTGCACCTGACGGCGCACTGGTCCGGCGGCGATGCTGTTTTCGATTGGGTTCGGCGCACGCGTATCGACGGCGATAGCTGGCAGGGGGTCGACGTGCCTTTGGGCGAGGACGTGGAACAATATCTTGTCAAGATTATCCATGCGGGCGAAGTCGTCCGGGAAGAAACCGTCAATAGTCCGACCTGGCGTTACGAGGCAGCGACCCAGCTTGCCGACGGGGTAATCGCCCCGTTCAAAGTTGACGTGGCCCAGGTGTCGCAGAGCTTCGGGCCGGGCCCAAGCGCCCGGATCACCGTTACGGCTTAGCCTCGGGCACAGGAAATGCAGGTCGGAACGGCTGGATCGAGGTCCAGCCGTTTTTTCGCGATCTCTTCGCCGCAGTCCACGCAGTAGCCGTATTCATTCTCTTCCATGCGAGCGAAAGCGGCCGCGATGCGTTTGCGCTGGGCATCTCGGCGCGCGGCCGTCGCTTTCGCCATGGCTTGGCCCTGCAACGCGTCCATCCGGCTGAGGCGTCCGACCGATTGCTGGTCGAGCGTGACCACGTCCTGGCCGTCGGCCCCCAGTTCATCCTCGCGGTCCAAGTCCGCAAGTTGCGCGTCAAGTGCTTGACGATACTTGGCGATTTTCGCCTCATCCATGGGCTTGATACTTTCCATCACAGGTTTGCGTTTGGAATTTCGAGCCTATCTGGGGTATCCAGACACAGCAATAAGGATGGAGCCGGACATGGCCAAGACGAACGCACAGCCCAGGGTCGTCGACCCGGTTTGGGATCAGATCACCTCTGAAGCGCACGAAGCCGTGGCGAAAGAGCCCCTTATGGGGGGGCTGATTCACGCCTGTGTGCTCCATCATAAAACGTTGGACCGTGCGCTGTCCTACCGGATCGCGGCCAAGCTTTCTTCGAACGAGATGTCGATGATCGTGCTGCGCGAAGTCGCGAACGAAGCCTACGTGCAATCGCCGGAGCTGGTCGAAGCAGCGCGTGCGGACCTGTCGGCGGTTATGGAACGCGACCCGGCGACGCATCGCCTGTTGCAACCGATGCTCTATTACAAAGGCTTCCAGGGTATGCAGGCCTACCGGTTGGCCAACTGGCTTTGGAGCGAAGGGCGCCATGATCTGGCGTATTTCCTGCAAATGCGCGCGTCCGAAACCTACGGGATCGACATCCACCCGGCGGCGCGGATCGGCAAGGGCATCATGATCGACCATGCGCATTCCATCGTCATCGGAGAGACCGCCGTGGTCGGCAATAACGTCTCCATGCTTCACTCCGTGACCCTTGGCGGGACCGGCAAGGAAGAAGAGGACCGGCACCCGAAGATCGCGGATGAAGTGTTGATCGGGGCAGGGGCCAAGGTCCTGGGCAATATCACCGTCGGATGCTGTTCGCGCATCGCGGCGGGGTCGGTCGTGCTGTCAGATGTCCCGCCCGCCAAGACCGTCGCCGGTGTCCCGGCGAAAGTCGTTGGCGAAGCAGGCTGTGATCACCCGTCCGTTTCGATGGATCAGGTGTTCAGTCCCAAGTCGGACACCAAGTAGGACGCCGTTCGCGACAGGCGGCTTGTCCAATTCGAACGCGATTTCACGGCGCGGCGGAACTTTTCCGCCGCGTTTACCGTTTCTTAGACAACCATCTGATGAGATCAGGTTGTAGGAAACGTCTGGGAGACACTGCCATGAAACCCTTTGCTTTTTTCGCCCTCGGTTGGGTCACTGCCGCCTCTGCCCTGGCAATGATCGCATAACCGAACGCGCTTGAACGGAAGGGCCGGTGAGGGAAACGTCATCGGCCTTTTTTCTGGGCGGTTCTCTCCCGCGACAGGATATGAGCGGTCGAAGCTGACGTATTGATTTTTCTGGATAATATGAGCCTTGGAGTCTCATAGGCGAACAGTCGCCCATCGCTGACCTTGATCAATGACATTCGTCGGAAAATGCGGAAAAAGACTCCCACAACAACAGTGGGGAAAATTTTATGCTTCGTATGTGGATGGCAACTGTTCTGGGATTTGCGGCGCTTTATGCGGTGGCGATTGCCGCCTGAGACCGCCGGGTCCAACCAAGAAAAGAGAGCGCCAGGGGTTCCCCTCGCGCTCTTTTCTTTTGCTTTGCCGAAAATGAAAAGCCCAAGACGTTTCCGTCTTGGGCCTGTTTCCAGCCGTCGGTGAGACGCGCGCTTAGGCCAGCATCACCATCGGGTTCTCAAGGTTCTGGACGATCTGCTCCAGAAGTTCCGCCCCGAGCGCCCCGTCGATAACCCGGTGATCCACGCTGAGCGTGACGCTCATCACGGTGGCCACTTCGATTTCGCCATCCGCGTTCACGACCGGCTTCTTCACACCCGCACCGACCGCGAGGATCGCCCCGTGCGGCGGGTTGATGACCGCATCGAAGTTGTCGATGCCGAACATACCGAGATTTGAGACCGCGAAAGCGCCGCCCTGGTATTCATGCGGCGCGAGCTTTCGGTCGCGGGCTCGGGTGGCGAGGTCTTTCATCTCGGCCGAGAGCGCCGAAAGCGATTTCATGTCACTGTCGCGCAGGACCGGCGTGAACAGCCCGCCTTCGATGGCGACGGCGACCGCCACGTCCGAAGGCTTCAACTTCAGAACCCGGTCGCCGGCCCAGACCGCGTTTGCGTCCGGCACGGCCTGCAAGGCCAAGGCCGAGGCCTTGATGATAAAGTCGTTCACCGACAGTTTCACACCGCGCCCTTCGAGCTGCTTGTTCAACTGCGAGCGGAACTTGAGCAGCGCGTCGAGCTTGATGTCCCGGCGCAGGTAGAAGTGCGGGATGGTCTGTTTCGCTTCGGTCAGACGCGCGGCAATCGTCTTGCGCATCCCGTCGAGCTTGACCTCCTCGTACTCCCGGTCTTCGTACATCTTGATGACGGCTTCGGTGCTCGGGCCAGCTGCCGGGGCAGGGGCCGAGGCAGGTGTCGCGGCTTCCGATTTCGCGGGCTTCTCGCTCGGTTTCGCGTCGAGCACATCGGCCTTCACGATCCGACCTTTCGGCCCGGAGCCTTTGATCTGGCTCAGGTCGAGCCCCTTGTCCGCTGCGATCCGGCGGGCGAGGGGGGAGGCGAAGATACGCTCGCCCTTGTCGTCCTTTTGCGCAGGCACTGCGCTGGCAGACCCGGTGTCGGCAGGCGTGGGCGACCCGGGGCCTTCGACGTCTTTCGGCGCCTGGGCAGAGGTGTCGCCCTCGGTGTCGTCTTTGGCCTTTGGCGCCGTGTCCGAACTCGAAGCCTCGATGTCGTCGGCGCTTTCACCCTCTTCGAGCAGAACCGCAATCGGCGTGTTCACTTTCACGCCCTCGGTGCCGCCTTCGATCAGGATCTTGCCGATCACACCTTCGTCCACGGCTTCGAATTCCATCGTCGCCTTGTCGGTTTCGATTTCCGCCAGAAGGTCACCGGCGTTCACCTCGTCACCTTCCTTGACCAGCCATTTGGCCAGCGTGCCCTCTTCCATCGTGGGTGAGAGGGCGGGCATCAGGATTTCCGTTGGCATCGCGCTCTCTCCTTACTTGTAAGTCACGGCTTTCACGGCTTCGATCACCTCGTCGGTGGTCACCAGCGCGTGTTTTTCGAGGTTCGCCGCGTAGGGCATCGGGACGTCCTTGCCGGTGCAGGTGATGACCGGTGCGTCGAGGTAGTCGAAAGCCTCCTGCATCAGGACCGAACTGATCGTCGCCCCGATGGAAGCCACCGGCCAGCCTTCTTCGACCGTCACGCAGCGGTTGGTTTTCTTGACGCTTTCGATGACGGTCTTGGTGTCCATCGGACGTAGGGTCCGCAGGTCGATGACCTCGGCCTGGATACCGTCTGCCGCGAGCTTTTCGGCCGCTTCCAACGCGTATTTCATGCCGATGCCGAAGGACACGATGGTGACATCGTCGCCCTTCTGCCAGATGCGGGCCTTGCCAAAGGGGACGGTGTAGTCGTCCATGACCGGCACGTCGAAGCTTTGGCCGTAGAGAAGCTCGTTCTCCAGGAACACGACCGGCGTGTCGCCGCGAATGGCGGTCTTGAGCAGGCCCTTGGCGTCCGCCGCGGAGTAGGGCATCGCAACATGCAGACCGGGGACCTGCGCATACCACGCCGCGTAGTCCTGGCTGTGCTGGGCGGCCACGCGGGCGGCTGCGCCGTTCGCACCGCGGAACACGACCGGCACGTTCATCTGACCGCCGGACATATAGCGCGTCTTGGCGGCGGTATTGATGATCTGGTCGATCGCCTGCATGGCGAAGTTCCACGTCATGAATTCCACAATCGGGCGCAGACCGCCCATAGCGGCGCCGGTGGCGAGGCCAGTGAAGCCATGTTCGGTGATCGGCGTGTCGATCACCCGCTTCGAGCCAAACTCATCAAGCAGCCCCTGGGACACTTTATAAGCGCCTTGGTACTCGGCCACTTCTTCGCCCATGAGGAACACGGTGTCGTCCCCGCGCATCTCTTCGGCCATCGCGTCACGCAGCGCTTCGCGCACGGTCTGCGTCTTCATCTCGGTGCCTTCCGGGATTTCCGGGTCTTCAACCGGCTCCGGTTCGGGCATCGAGGCGGCAGGTTGCGAGGACATCGGTTTGTCGGTGTCGGTGTCGTCCAGCGAACTTTCCGTCGAACCATTGTCCGAACTTGTGTCCGACCCTTTGTCCGCGTCGGAGGTCTTGCTCGACGTGTCGATGTCGTCGGCGCTTTCGCCCTCTTCGACGAGGACGGCGATGGGCGTGTTCACTTTCACCCCTTCCGTGCCTTCGTCGATCAGGATCTTGCCCACGGTGCCTTCGTCCACCGCTTCGAATTCCATCGTCGCTTTATCGGTTTCGATCTCGGCCAGGATATCGCCGGATTTGACCTCGTCGCCTTCCTTGACGAGCCATTTCGCCAGCGTGCCCTCTTCCATCGTGGGGCTGAGCGCGGGCATGAGAATTTCGATTGCCATGTCTGTGTCTCCCCGACTTACGCGTAGATGTCCGTCCAAAGCTCGTCCAGCGACGGCTCCGGGCTTTCACGTGCGAAGTCGGCCGCTTCGTTCACGATGTTCTTGGTTTCTTTGTCGATGGCCTTGAGCTCGTCCTCGCCCGCATGTTTGCCCTGAAGGATCAGGTCGCGGACGTGTTCGATGGCGTCGCGCTCTTCGCGCATCTTTTGCACTTCCTCGCGGGTCCGGTATTTCGCCGGGTCCGACATGGAGTGGCCGCGGTAGCGGTAGGTCTTCATTTCCAGGATGTAGGGGCCTTTGCCGTCGCGGCAGTATTTCACGGCCTTCTCGCCGGCTGCTTTCACGGCCAGGACATCCATCCCGTCCACTTCCTCGCCCTTGATGCCGTACGCGGCACCGCGTTCCCAAAGGGAGGGCGACTTGGTGGAGCGCTGAACCGAGGTGCCCATGGCGTACTGGTTGTTCTCGATGACGAAGATCACCGGAAGCTCCCAGAGCTCGGCCATGTTGTAGGCTTCGTAGACCTGGCCCTGGTTGGCCGCGCCGTCGCCGAAATAGGTGAAGGTCACGCCGCCAGTTTCGAGATATTTGTCCGCGAATGCGAGACCGGCCCCGATCGGCACCTGCGCCCCCACGATGCCGTGGCCACCGTAGAAATGCTTTTCCGTGGAGAACATGTGCATCGAGCCACCCTTACCCTTGGAGTAGCCTCCTTCGCGTCCGGTCAGCTCTGCCATGACGCCTTTCGGGTCCATCCCGCAGGCCAGCATGTGGCCGTGATCGCGGTAGGATGTGACGCGCTTGTCGCCCTCCGAGGCGGCGGCTTCGAGGCCGACGACGACGGCTTCCTGGCCGATGTAGAGGTGACAGAACCCGCCGATGAGACCCATGCCGTAGAGTTGGCCGGCTTTTTCCTCGAATCGACGGATCAGGAGCATCTCCTTGTAAAAGGAGAGCAGGTCTTCTTTGGATGTGTTTGATTTCTTAGGGCTTTTGGCGGCTGCCATGTGGCCGTCCCTCCGCTGTCCAAATAATAGTTTAGCCTTAAACTACCCTATAAACGAAAATCGACCCTCATGCGAGAGTGTTTTGAAAGCGCGCCGTTTTTCGGATACACAGGGCGTACACTGGGCGTGCACAGGCTGTGCATACGATTGTGCATACGCGCTGCGCCAACCGGCGAAGATGAGGCGTTCAGCGCAGCACGACCTCGTCGGCGCGCACAAGGCCAAGCACGTCGCGGGCCTGCTCGTCGAGAAGGTCGAGATCGAGGTACTGATCCGAGATTCGGCGGGTCTTGTTTTCCAGAATGGCGATCTCGGCCATGAGCTTTTCGCGCTCCGCGCGCAGATCTTCGGCTTCGGCTTCGATCCGGATACGGTGAAACAGCCCGTAATCCCCCTGCACCGAGGCAAAGGTGAAATAGACGCCAGCGAGGATCAGCCCCAAGAGATAGAGCATGCCGCCGAAGCCGGTCTGTTTGCGGGGTCCGTTCATGGACGTGTCTGCCTCATATCTGCACCTCTGACGGGCGCTGCACCCATCTATGCCACAGGCGATTCGCCGTGTGAATCCCCTAATGATTCGCGGTGGCACTTTCCTGCCAATCGCGCGACGTCACGGGTTCCCGGCGGCGGGGCGCTGGGGCTAGGCTCGCAAGAGGAGGACCCAGACATGACCAACCCGACCGCGCCCGAAGCCCAACTCACGACCCACGAGGTCGAGAACCAGCCGGGACCGCCTCCTGCCGCCGACCTCTGGACAACGGACGCGCCGCTGCGCGCCGCGGTCGAGGGCAATGGTGGGCGCGCCGATGTGGCGGCCGCGGCGGGCGCGGCGTTCGGCACCGAGGAGATGCGCGAGGCGGGGCAGGCCGCGCGGGCGCATCCGCCGGAACTCAGGCTCTTTGACCGGGGCGGGCGGCGTCTGGACGAGGTGGCGTTTCATCCCGGTTATCACCAGATCATGGCCGAGGGCATGAAGCAGGGTTATGCGCATGTCGCCTGGGACGGGCAGCCGGGCGGCCACACGACCCACGCCGCGATGGTTTACATGCTGAGCCAGGTCGAGCCGGGGATTTGTTGCCCGCTGACCATGACCTATGCCGCCGTGCCCGCACTGTCGGCCAGCCCCGCCGCCGAGGCCGCCTGGGCTCCGAAACTGCTGGGGACGGACTACGACTCCGCCATCGCACCTGTGGGCGAGAAGCGGTCCGCGACCATGGGCATGGCGATGACCGAGAAACAAGGTGGCTCGGACGTGCGTGCGAATACGACGCGGGCCGTGCCGGATGGCGATGACTGGGTGCTGACCGGGCATAAATGGTTCTGCTCGGCGCCGATGTCGGACGGGTTCCTGACATTGGCCCAGACCGAGGGCGGGTTGTCCTGCTTCCTCGTGCCGCGCTGGACGGAGCAGGGGCGCAACGGCATCCGGTTGCAGCGGCTCAAGTCCAAGCTCGGGAACACCGCAAATGCTTCGTCCGAGATCGAGTATCATGGCGCTCGCGCCACGCTTCTGGGGGACGAGGGACGCGGGGTGAACACGATCATCGAGATGGTGCATCACACGCGGCTCGATACCGCGATGGCCCCTGCCGGGTTGATGCGCGCGGCTTTGGTCGAGGTGAAGCATTGGATTTCCGGGCGACGGACGTTCCAGAAGCGCTTGATCGACCAGCCGCTGATGCGCGCGGTCGTGGCTGACCTCGTGCTCGATTGGGAAGGGGCGCTGGCGCTCGGGATGCGGGCTGCGCGGGCCTTTGACGGCGGGCGAGACGAGGACCGGGCCTTTGCCCGGATATCCGTGGCTTTGGCGAAATACCTGTCCAACAAACGTGCACCGCAGGTCATCGTTGAGGCGATGGAGTGCCTGGGCGGCATGGGCTACGTCGATGATACGCCGATGCCGATGCTCTACCGTGAGGCGCCGTTGAATTCGATCTGGGAGGGATCGGGGAACGTGATCTGTCTCGACATTCTGCGCACCCTGGCGCGCGAGCCCCTGGCGGGCGAGACGTTGAGGGCGGAGCTGGAGGCGGCTCTGGGCGCGGATCGGCGCTATGATGCGGCGTTATCTGCGCACATGGAGCGATGGCCGGGATTGCCGGAGGAAGCCGAGGCGCGGTGGTTCGCGGAGAGCTTGGCCGGGCTGCTGGCAGCCAGCGTGCTGATCCGCAGCGGTGAAGCGGCGGTGGCCGATGGCTGGGTTGCAACTCGGGTCACGGGGGAGCGTGGGCTGATACCGGGGTCGGTCAGCGGATTGGACACCGAGGCGCTTCTGGCACGGATATGACCAAAAGGCGCGCGGCTGACGCCGCGCACATGAAAAGGCCGACCCTCGCGGGGCGAGGATCGGCCGGATTTGGATATTTGAAGCACGATGAAGCCGATCAGGTGATCGAGGCCGTGTAGATGTCGTCGATGGCGGTGGCGATCGCCCTGTTGAACGCCTCATCGGACTGCTGCGCCGACAGACCTTCGGTCAGGGCGCGCGAAAAGCTGGCAATCATGCCTTCGTTTTTCGCGAGAAGCGCGTTCGCCTCGTCGCGCGCGTAGCCGCCCGAGAGCGCCACGACGCGCAACACGCGCGGGTGGGCGATAAGGGGGGCGTAGAGGTTGGACATGGTCGGCAGCGAGAGCTTCAGCATGACCTCCTGACCTTCGGCCAGCCTGTCGAGCTGATGCACGATCTCGTTTGCGAGGATGTCCTCGGCCTCGGCCTTGTCGTCGATGGTGATGGTCACCTCGGGTTCGATGATCGGGACCAGCCCCTTGGCGAGGATCTGTTTGCCGACCTCGAACTGCTGTTCGACAATCGCCTTGATCCCGTCGTGGTTCGCCGCCGAAATGACCGAGCGCATCTTGGTGCCGAAGACGCCGTTTTCCACCGCGCGGTCCAGAAGCGCATCGAGGTCGGGCATCGGTTTCATCAACTGGCAGCCGTCCGCCTCATCCGCGAGGCCCTTGTCGACCTTCAGGAAAGGCACGACGCCGCGCTCTTCCCAGAGGAATTTGGCGGCGGGCTTGCCGCCGATCTCGCGGTCCATGGTCATCTCGAAGAGGATCGCGCCGATGACTTTCTCGCCGGTGAAGGCAGGGGCCTGGGCGATGCGCGAGCGCATGGCGTGGATCAGGTCGAACATCTCGGCGTCCGAAGAATATTGGTCCTCTTCGATGCCATAGAGCCGAAGCGCCTTCGGCGTGGAGCCGCCCGACTGGTCGAGAGCGGCGATGAAGCCTTTCCCCGATTTCATCTGCTCGCGCATTTTGGCGTTCGACATGTGGTGATCCCCGTCAGAGTTTCCGTTCGCTCTCCGTGTTAGGGGAGGTCGCGTGGAGGTTCAATTCTGGTCGCGCTAACGTTGCTGAATTAGCCGCGTTCGGACCAGAGAAGCCGGTTCAGGCGCGCACCAAGGCCGCGCGGGGTCAGGCGGCTGGCGAAGGCTGCGAATTTCGGCATGAGGCCGGGGGTGACGCTGCGCGTGCCGCGTTTGAGGCCGCGCCAGCCGGCCTCGGCCACCTTGGCGCTGTCGGCGGGTTCCATGATCGTGGTGAGGAGGGTCTGGCCCATTTGGGCGGCGTCGAAGAACCCGGTGTCGGTGGGGCCGGGGCAGAGCGAGGTGACGGTGATGCCGTCGGGCTTGCCCTCGAAGTGAAGCGCGTCGGTCAGGGTGAGCGCGAAGGCTTTGGAGGCGTGATATGCGGCCATCGTCGGCGCCGGGAAAAAGGCCGCGAGCGAGGCGACGTTGAGGATTTTGCCCTTCGTGCCGCTCGCCCGGAAGTGGGCGAGCGCGGCCATGGCAAGATCGTTCATCGCGGTGACGTTGACGGCGACGAGGGTGCGTGCGGCCGGGATGTCATCTCCGTGAAGGCCGTGGTAGCCCAGACCTGCGTTGTTGATGAGGACCGTGATCTTGCGGCCCTGGCTCGCGTCTTCCCAGAGCGCCTGTGCGGCGCCCGGTTCGGCGAGGTCGGCCTCGATGATTTCGACTTTTGTGTGGCGGCCTGCCTTGGTCATTTCAGCCGCGAGTGCCTCCATCGGGGCGCGGCGGCGGGCCGTGAGGATCAGGTCGTAGCCGTCCATCGCGGCGAGGCGGGCAAAATCCTGTCCAAACCCCGAGGAGGCGCCTGTGATGAGGGCCCAGGCCACCGATCAGGTCTCCAGCGCAGCGACGCCGGGGAGGGTCTTGCCTTCCATCCATTCGAGGAATGCGCCGCCCGCCGTGGAGATATAGGAAAAGCCATCGGCCGCGCCCGCCTTGTTGAGGGCGGCGACCGTATCGCCACCGCCGGCGACCGACACGAGGTTGCCGTTCTGGGTAAGATCGGCAGCCGCTCGGGCGGCGGCGTTGGTGGCG
>DOUP01000293.1 GCA_003520545.1 Maritimibacter sp.
CGGGCTCCGGTCGCGGCTGGATGGATGTCCAGTGGCAGGTCATGCGCAACCCGCGATCACCACGGACATTCCCCCGGTCGCACGGCTCGGACGCTGACCTTTGCCCTTGCCGTGGATGCGATTTCGCTGATCCCAATCTTTGCCGCGTTCGAGACGAGCGTAGAAGAAGGCGAACTGGCTGTTGTTCCAGTCCGTTCCAAGGTTCTGGCTGGCGACGGCATCTATGTGAAGGACGGTGTTTCAACGTCGATTCCGGCCGTTCTTGGTTGGCGGCGCACGACGCTGGCAGAGAATTTCGGGGCTATGTGGACCGGCTGGATCGGTGTTCTCCCCGAAGCCCCGTGACCCGAAGTTGACGTGGGTTCATTTTTGTCGTGGAGCCACCCCCTATCGTAACCTTTTGGGATCAAAGGGGCCAAAAAGGGGTGGTGGGTGTGGCTCAACGCGGCACAGTTTGTTTTCGGTATCAGATACTTAACGTGGTCGCGGACAGTCCTTGTTGGACTGAAGGGGTGGCTCCACGGGCACTGAAAAGAAACGACTTTTCGGAAGTCTGTGCCGCTCCCTTGCGGCGTGGAGCCACCCCACTTTTTTCGTTGATTTGACTTCCAGCCCGTGCGAGCAGCTTCGAAACTGTCTTAGCAAGGCGTTTTTTGCTGCACCGTTCGAAGGTAAGCCTTGGAGGCGTTGGACCCGACCGCGTGGCCCAAGATCGCCCCTACACCATCGTCGCCCGCCCCCAACTCATGGCCTGTGTTGCTGCGCCAGCCCGTATCCCGTGGAGGGTCAAGCCTTCCGGCAAACCAGCGGCTTCGCGCCACTTCGTGAAGTTGTTCGAGAGGGTGGTTTTGGCAAAGTATTTCAGCGTTGTTGGGAGTGCCAAAACCTCGCCACCCTTTTTGGCAGTAATTTTGGGAGTAGTTTTGCCAGGGTTTTGACCACCCTTTTCACCAGCCGCCTTGGCAGGACTTTTGGCGGGTTCTGTCAGGGTGTCGGGTAGGGGGGTGTGCGCCTTGCAAAAGCAAGGTCGGGCCGTCTGGGTGTAAGGCCAGTTCTTCTTCGAGTTTATCCGGAATCGGCGTGGACGTGCTGGCGCCGGTTTTCTCCTGCGCCCAGACAACAAGTGAGAATGGCGGAGCAATAGTCGGCCTCGGTATCGGCGGGATGCTCCTGCTGCGGCCGGCGTAAAAGTAATCCACTTTGGCCCTTTCTGGCGACAGGGAGGATGCGAAGATTTTCACCGTGGAATTGTATCGCAAGGTTCGACTTGCCTGCGCCGAGGGGATGAGCCAGCGCGAGGCTGCGCGTCACCTCGGAATTTCACGCGACAGCGTGCAGAAGATGTTGGCGTATTCGGTCCCGCCCGGCTACCGGCGCAAAGCGCCGATCAAGCGCCCAAAGCTGGATGGTTTCACCGAGGTCATCGACACGTGGCTGGAAGAGGGCTGGGGTGTTGCCCGCAAGCAGCGGCACACCGCCAAGCGCGTGTTCGAGAGGCTCCGGGATGGACGCGGCTTCAGCGGCGGCTACACGATCGTAACGAATTACTTTCGTGAGCATGCCCGGCGTGGTCGCGGCATAGCCGAGCGGGAAATTCACTTAGGAAATGGCCTAGAACTGTTCAGATGAACCGAGCCACCTCAAAATGCTATCAAAGGAGCGNNGCATCAAACCGCGACAGGTTCAGATCGGCCGCGCGCGCCAGGCGGTCGCGCAAGTTGGGACTAACTTCTCCGAGACAGCGGGCTTTCATCTCAGTACCGATCCGGAACCGGTCGTAGAGATAGGTCCGCCCGATGCGCTGCCACTCCTCAATGCTGCCAACAACCTTCGGAGCCACCTCGTCGAGATGCATGCGCAGCAGTTCTTGACAAGCGGCTTGAGTTTAGCGGGAGTGCGACATGGGATCCATCCAATGCCTGCTTGTGGTGACGCATCGGATGGTGGTTGGGAGTAAGGCGCGCCAATCTTGCCGTAACTGTGGTTCTTGTCGGTGAAGGGTGCCGCGATTGGGTCGATCCAGACCTCAATGACGAGCTTTTTCGTGCGCCCCTGGGTACTCAGTATCAGCACGACTCGCGCCTGACCGTTCCGCGCGGCGGCAACGAGCGCGATCGGCTTGGCTTTCCAGCGTCCCCGCTTGTTGCCGCCGACGCAGGTCTAATCGACCTCGACCACTCCGGACAGTCGATCAGCAATGCCTTGGCGATCATCCATCATCTCGCGGATCGCTTAGCCAAGCGTCCACGCCGTCTTCTGGTTCAAGTCCAGAATGTGCAACAACACGACCGAAGAGATCCCCTAAAAGGCCGTCAGCACAAGAAACATCGCGGCGAACCGGGTCCCAAGGTCGAGATTCGTCGCGAGGGGCGGCATCCTCGTGGTGACGGTGATTTGGCTACTGCATTCCCTCTTGATGCACTGATACAGGCCGGGGTGAAGGGATACCCTGTGCAGCGGGCGCGTGTTCGGGCTGCCGCAAGTCGGACAGAACCGACCACCGCCCCAGATGGCGTTCTTGAGGAAGCGCCGCGCGCGACGTCCAACCGGCCTTGTCTTCCAGACATCGCGGACGGACGTCAGTTCGGTGATAATGGAGTATCCTCGCGTTGCGGGAACCCAGAAGATCGGCTGATCTCTCGTAATCGGGAGCCACCAGGTC
>DOUP01000056.1 GCA_003520545.1 Maritimibacter sp.
GTCGTGGATGTAGAAATCTTTTTCGTGAAGTGCATTGTATTCATTTATTTTTCTCACTCCACTGCTTCAGCATGCTTCAGTGAAAACCTCGGTTTGAGAGGTCAACTGACGTAAATGGCTGTATAGATTACCACCATTCTTCGTCAAGAACGGCAGCAACTTCGAGCACAGAGCCGAGCTTTCGACGCTTGTAGACGTCCGTCATAGGACTGCCACTCTCGAAAAGCTGGCGGCGATTTCTGTTCGAAACTTCGAAGTGGCCGAGAACAGAGGAGATCGCGGCATCACTAACTCTGCTGTCAAGAAAGTCAGCGAGCGTGCGTCGAATACTATACCAGTTCGCGTGGGGTTGGTTCGGTTTTAGATCATAGTCGATGCCCGCCCGCTTGACCAGGCGCTGGATCATTTGTGTCCAGTTTCGCGCGCCGGCCGCCAGCGGATCTCTACCCGCACGGATCAGATATTCGTCTCCATGCTCGCGAATAATGCGCTCCAGGATCCCGCTCATGGGCCCCGAAATCGGCACGATCGGTCGCCGCTTGTTGCTGTCGAGCGACCCATATCCGAGGAGATCTATGACGCCAAGATCGGGATAGACAAATTCGCCTTTCATGTCAGCAACGGCGCCAACTCGACCACCACATCCGATCGTGAGCAGGAGAAGATCCCGCAGGTGCGGTCGCCTTGCGGCATCGATGAGGGCTCCGATCTCTTCGAAAGTCAGATAACGCCCCTTGGGATCGCGATCCTCCGGCGCTGTCGTTCCGCTTATGAACGGCTTCCTCGGCGGATTATGAGATGATACGCCGTCGGACTTAGCAAGCGCACAGACTTCGACCGCCGACCCGACGATGTCCGAGATGGTGTTCGGGTGTAGCCGTGGCCGACCGTCAGCAGTCTTCCTTTGAAGCTTCGACTTCGTGCTTTCCGGCAGAATGCGCCCCTCTTCCATGCCACGAACAACTTCACGGAGGGCGGGCCCCATGCGAGACATGCGAACGCTCCAGAGATGGGGCTTGAAGTATAGCTCCTTTCGGTTCTCAAGCAGTCGAAACCGCTGAGCACCCAGCCGCTTCCGCTTCTCTTGCTCAAATGCGAGCCACACTTCTCCGAAAGTCGGGTCACCATTCGCGTCGTCGTGAACGGTCTCCGAAGGCTCGGCGACGACGCGGATCCTGGCCTTAGCTTCTCTCCTCGCGTCTTCAAGCGTTGTTGCGCTCAGTCGTTCCGCCTGACTCTTCTTCAAGTGTGGGTTCCACCACCGCAAGTAGAGTTTCTTACGATCTTCACAGATCGAAAAGCGGCCAATTTTCTCGAGTGCTCTCATGCTTCATTTACTCCGTTCATATCCTTTGTTGGGCAAAAGCCCGAGCTCAGATGATTTCAAGTAATGCCGTGCGATTTCGCTCGCGATGATCGGCCGACCTGATGTATTTTGGCTGTCTGGGCGGCGGAGTTTTTGCAGTGGCAGGTTGATGCCGAGCGTGAAGGTAGGCATCTAAATCACTGCGTCGATACAGGATTTTTCCACAATCCTCGACATACGCGAGATGACCCGACGCGCGACGACGCTGTAGCGTTTTCACGCTCATGCGCACGTATGCTGCCGCTTCTTTCTGTGTCATCCAGTCGCTCATGCACCGGATATGTCTCCGTCGAAATCTGCGACTCCATCGGGTAGGTTCACGAAAGCGTGAGCTGGATCCTGAATCTTCGAATTGGTCTCACGCGCGGGACACGTGCTGTGGATGATCGCCAGGCAGTTGACGGTCGCCAACTTCACACCAATCCTTCGATACCAACCCGGATATCGTAGAGTGAATTCTGAACGCCCATCGCGTTCGAAGCATCCACTGATGGTGCCGGCCTCGCCACAAGTTGACCCCGCCAAGTTTGACCGGCCCCGGTTTGGGGCCGGCCAAAAAAACGACGATCACGACCAGCATTCCGCCCTTCGCATTGCCTCGAGATCCATAATGGCTTCTAAGAGGCCCGCTATGCACCGAAGGCACTCCTCGAGCTCACCAGCGAACTTCGTTCTACATCCCAACATGACGCCGCCGTCGATATGATACTCATCACAGACGAATACAGACGTCGTTTGAGCATCAACCTCCATTTCGATGTCGTGGGACAGAGCGTCGAGATGCGTTTGTAGGACACTTACCTCCTTGTCGGGCTCATCCAGCAGCGCAGTGACCTGTCTGATCCGAATATGCACGAGTTCCGACGTCGAAGGGGGGAGGATCAGTCCACCCAGCTGTCGTTTTAGTCTTATGCTCATGAGATGGGCCTGAAAAAGCGCATCGGTAAGATCGAGGGGGCGTGTCGGTTCATACCTCATTGATCGCGCCCTCCATTGCCTGAAGCCATGGCGCCAAAAGTTGCTTCGAGAGCCGCAGAAAACATATCAGTCAGAAGGCAGATTTCTTCGACTTCCGACGCATTCGGATCAATAGCTGCAAAACGCCATGCTGTTTCGCTGTCTTCCTCTCCCGCGTTTTCCAGTTGCAGAAGCCGCAAGATCGCAACCGCGTCACCGCGAGAACGCCGCGAAAGCACATTCCCGAAGCCGAGATCATCGACGAGCCGATCAACCCTCCGGGCCGATTTTGGTCCTCCGAGAAGTTCCGCGGCGTTACGCAACGCCTCTCCATATTCCTGCACGAAGATGTGCAGCAACGTCGCACTTTGCCAATTATCAAACATAATATTTCCCTTTCTGGCCAAGGCTCCATGCCTCGACGTCAAGAATCCGGCCCAAGTTCTTGGGTCAGTAGTTTTGCCAGCGGGAAAGACCGGCTCGTCCGTTTGTTTTTCTACTTTGGGTGCCGCTTGTGCTTCGACGTCTCACGAAAAAGACGTCGAAGCATTGAGCGGCTCCACCTACATCGGTTCTTCTTTACCGCCCAGGTGCAGTCACGTCACACGGATGTGCTCCGATATCCATCAATCAAGGCGGTCTCGACCGCCCGCCTTCGAAGATCGGCCAGGCTCTTGCGCCCTGCCCTCACAGTTTTCGCGCGCGCATTCCTCTCGCGATACTCACGCTTTGTGCGAGTGCCGCGCTGCCCACACATCGCAAGAGCCATCCATGTCAGATCACGATCGCTTTCGTAGGCAAGCTGATGCCAGATTGTCCGGATGATGTGCGCCCCGGCGCCGATGTGTTCATAGTAGACATCGGAGACCCAATCCGCCGAAAGGCCGGTCCGTCCTCCATCGACGGTAAACAAGGGCGTGCCAACACGACGATCGTATTCCGACCACATCTCGCCACCCGCCGCGTCCAAGATGAAAAGCTCATCGAGAAACTCCGTGATCTCCGGCCAAAGCTGCGGCAGATCGTATTCACCATCGGTTTTTCGGATGTCTGTCGTCAAAGACCATCCGGATGTCGACCGACAAATCTCGATCCCAACCCGCAAACGCGACAAATCACCGATCCTGAGTGGAGCATTCACCGACAAAGCAATGACCGCAGCATGGAGCGCGAGCGTATACTTCTTGCGGGTCCCTGCCGGCTCCGCTCGGCTTTGGGCCAGCAGTTCCTCCGCCTTTTCCCACACGTCTTCGATTCCGATCGGGTTGTGATCAAGCCACGAAAATTTTCGTTTCTTCTTCGAGCGTCCGCGACGCCCAAACTCGGCGCCAAGCTTCCGCAGACGCTTAGCGAGTTTCTTCTTTTTGCCCGCAAACTTCAGAAACTGGGCTAAAAGGCGCAGCTGAAGCGAAAGACCAGACGCCCGCCGCCCGCGGCTCTCCTCACGATCCAGCCACATCCCAATCGTCGCCTTGGTCAGCTCCGGTTCATGTCCTTCATCGAGGCAAACCTTCGAAATTGCGCGCAGAATATACTCGATATCGCGGACCATCGACGAAGCCGGCGGCGTTGCACCCCGCACAATCAGGAGGCCTGCTTCACGGCGATCTGCGAGTTTTCTCATGTTATCCAAGACATGAGTCCACTCGTCGCGGAGCTCGTCTTTTGGTATCGACAACTCGATCGCGGGTCCTTTTGGGTTTCCAGTCGCAGTGGAATTCCCCTCCCGTTTTTCACGCTCGGAGTCTGAGATCACGAGACGTAGTGGGCCGCATTGCTCTGGCGCCACCTCGGACAGTTCGGCTCGCAACCTGCGCAGGGTCGAGTGGCTCCCAAACGACCTGAAATCATCTTCCCCGGGTATTGTTGACCCACGGGTCTGAAGATGTTCGAGCCACCTCTTGAGCAAGTTCGACGTCTCATTGGCAGACTGTTGGCCCATGTATGCAGGGAATTTATGGTCCGTCATGCAGCACCTCGTTTCAAACGACCTACCTTGCGCTTACGGGAGTTTTGCCGCGCATCTCGCAGAAGCCTTCTGCCTTCGACAACGGCCTTGACCCCGTCCATCCAAGCGTAAAACGCCTCCACCGTGCTCACCTCATCTCCAAGAACCGCTGCTGCGAGAGCCATCGCATTCGGATCCTCGGACAGGATGAAATACGCGGTTATGTGACGGGCTTGGTGGAGCGTCATCTTCAGGCCGACGGCCTCAACACCAATCCGGTAGTGCTCCGCAAACGTCGTCTCTTCCATGGCCCGGTCGAAATTTTTCGACGGAAAAAGATAGTCGCTGTCGGTCAGATTGTGGCCGTATGGATGATCGTTAATCAGGCGCGGCCGGATTTCTTTAAGATACCACTCAATGACCGACCAGGCATCTTCATCGCAGTCGGCTTCGATTTCTACTCCGTTTTTCGTCAGATGCTCCGGGATCGAAATCCGAACGTCCGCGGTGTGGAGATCAAGGATAAGTTGCGCATCATCGCCGCGAAAAGGTAGCTGCCGCAAATTGGAGGCGCGGACAGAAGATCCACGGAACAAAATGGCGGCTTGAACGGCCGCGATGCCGAGATGAAGTGCCCGCATCCGCGTTTTTGCCTTTTTATTCCGTTTGAGGCCGTCCCAGTCATCGAGAATTTTCTGAGCTTTTCGAATGAGTTGCTCTGGCATTGTGTGGACAGCCAGCTGTTGTGGCGAGCTCCTTGAAAAAGCTTTGATCCACGCTTCGCGAGGCGCGCTCATTTTTGAGCGGCGCTTTGCCTTCTTGCGGACTCTATCCCTCAGTTTCTGAAGCTTCTTGCGCTTCTTTTTCCCCAGAAACTTGGAAAACGTGGCGATATGCGAAAGTCTTTCAACGGTCTGATGAAGCGTAGCAGTCTCCTTGGACACCTCGCCATCAAGCATCCGGACTTGCCAAGTGTCCGCCACCATCGAAATGGTTTCGTAGCTGCACAATTCGCGCAAAGTGAGCGTGTCACCAGCGGTAAGCACACCCGCTCGCTCAAGCACTCCCATCGCGCTGTTCACTGCATTCTCGTAAGTCTCTGCCGAGTTCTGCTTGAATTCGGACTCCTCGGCTGGGATTGGGCGCCCGAGAGAGTCAAAGCCGCGTTTCGCGGCCACGAAAGCGTCGAACTCATCCCAAAAGCCTGCGTCAGAATTCGGCCCGTGCCGGCGCCGCGTGCTTGCGCGGGCGTTCGGGTTCGCAGGTTGAGACAGCGGCGCTGGCAACAGATGCGCAACAGGCTGAAGAAGCTTAGGATGGTCGAACAGCTGATTGATCCCCGAAATGCCAAGCTTGAACGTGCGCCGGTCATTGCCCTTGTGCATTGCGGCCAGCCTCGTGATCGCGCCAGGAGTGAGATCGCATGGACGCGCTCCCTGCGCCGATGCCGAATTCGCAAGAAATGTCGCGCTCGTGAGACGATGCGGACCAAGCGTTTTTTTGGGCCCGCTGTTTTCCCGAATAACGTCGAGAACCGGAGGCCACTCCGGCAAAAGTTCCTGCGGGGCCGTTGTCTCGAGATGAAGCTTGGATAGCGCACCGCGGATACGCTTGCGAAACTCAATGAAGTGTTCATGGGAGCGAAAGCCTTCCGCGAGCGCACTAATCCGGCCCTTTCCCCATCGCTCAACGAACGCATCGTAATCGGCCGGTATGTCAGAAAGCGGCCGATTGTAGATCCGAACAC
Organism: Maritimibacter sp.; assembly: GCA_003520545.1. Classification (GTDB taxonomy): domain Bacteria; phylum Pseudomonadota; class Alphaproteobacteria; order Rhodobacterales; family Rhodobacteraceae; genus Maritimibacter. Next base: position 6,019 of record DOUP01000056.1, read on the forward strand.
ACTCCTTGATACGAGGCCGCACCTGATTGACGACGGACTGCGAGTATCCGAGCTTGTCTAATTTATTCAGCAAATCCTGCATCGTGCGAATGTTGTGAGCGTTCATTTCTTCAATCCATATTCTTTCGTTTCAAACACCCGCAATGTCGGACGGGCTCTCACGAGGAAGAGACCGTGCGACATGCGGGACATCGGGTTTCACCCCGACTTGACCGCGCAGTGATCGCTGCGCGGTCACAATGCCGAACACGCGGCCAATTCACCCAAGCGTCCACCCCCATACAAGCGATGTATTTGGGCGCACGGCTGGGTGAACTTCCCACAAAACCGGCTAATTCGCGGCCAAACCGGGTAAATCGCGGCCACGGGACTGAGGAAGCGTCACAGGTAAGCATGCAGCGCCTCGAAAGTGTTTTCACGGACGCGCCGGATACCACGGATCAGATGAACGGAAGGCAGAGCGCCAGATTTGACGTGACGCCGCCAGGTGCGCTCAGAACGGCTTTCAGGATCTTTGAGCGCCAAATGGGACGGCAATAACATAGGCGCTTTGAACACGCCCCAATCGCAGCGGGGAACAACGCCTGCCCCTTCGAAACGCCAGACGTCATCCCACCGATATTTCCTCCGACTGGAAGTCGAAACATTCGGAATACCCGCTTGGCTGATGATCTCTCGTGCGATCGACGCCGATACCGCCCAATGTGAAGCGAGCATGGAAGTCGTCGCAGTGCCCGGATCGGCAAAGCGGCTGTTCCTCACCAGATCTTCTGGAGGCGGCTTGAGGCTACTTGCTGGCGTCATCACCAGCATCCCGATACGCAAGCACGTCGCTCCGAAACCAACGGTTGGATCCACCTACCCGGACCGGCGGCAGCATGCCCGATTTTGCAAGTGCGCGGACACGCGCCGGCGGATCGTTCAACAGCTGCGAAACTTCGTGCAGGCGGAGCATCGGCCATTCCTCGCAACCCTTGCCGGGAGGCGGCGTCGGAAGTTCGTCGAGCAAAATCAAGATCGCCTTGTCTACTTGCTCAACGCGGAGATCGCCGGAGTCAATCAGTCGACGGACGGTCCGCGTCGAAACGGCCAGAATTCGAGCTGCCTCCGCAACCGAAACAAACGGCAAGCCTCTGTTTAATTTCATTTTTTACATCCTCACATCGTCCATAGACTGGACATAGAGAGGCGTGGCCCAATTCCAAAATGAGTTTGTGGTAATAGTCAGACAGACGGACTTTCCCCTTCGGGAAATGTCCGTCTGTCTGACTAACCGAAGAAAATATCCAAATACGTTTTGATGCCGTTTCAAACGTTCCTAACTCCAATTTGTCCGGCCGACAGCCAGTCGGACAAATCGAATTTTTTGGAGCGACACATGAGCGAGCAGGCAAATCTCAACCAGCAAAACCCCGAAACTCCCGGCGCTCGATTCATCGATGCCCGAGATCATGATCCAGTCTTGGCATGGAACTATGCTGCGAAAGGTTGGTTCCGGCGCCGCGAAACGTCAGTGGTCTACGGACCATCCAACGCCGGCAAAACAGCGTTCGTCGGTCATCTCGGGCAGTGCATTGTCAGCAATAGGCCGTTCTTCGGTGCTCGGGTGACACAGGGTATTGTAGTTCACGTAGCAGCGGAGTCGCCCGCGTCAGTTCTCGATCGTATGCAGTCGCACGCGATTCACGACGACACTTATCCTCCGTATTTGGTCTACGACCTTCCTGTCGACCTATCCTGCGCGAAATCCCTTAATGAATTTCGCCGGGACCTCACTCAAATCATGAATGATCACGGGCAAGAGATTGTATTGGTCATCTTCGATACTCTGTCGCGCTGCATCAACGGCGTCGATGAAAACAGCTCAACCGAAATGACCGCCGTCGTGCACAATGCGGAGGCGCTTGCTCGCGGGATTTCGGCGCACGTCATGATGATCCATCACACCGGGAAAGACGTCGAACGAGGGGGCCGTGGCAGTTCGGCAATCCGCGGTGCAGTCGATACCGAAATCTGCCTGAAACCCGGCGACGCTGGGGCAGTGGCGCTATTTCAAGACAAGCAACGGACCATGAAGAAAGGAAAAAGCGTCTGTTTCGGCCTGGAAACCCATGTCCTCGGCCTGGATGAAGATGGAGAGGAGAAAACGACTGTTCGCGCAGTTGAGCGCGAAAACGATACTACGAATGCCAAGAAGCCGACTTCAAAGGTCCGCAAAGGGATGGACCGCACTACAGCGGTCCTCACAGCCCTTCACATTCGACGCATCACGGGCGGCAATAACGCCAGTTTCCAGACCAATGATATTCTGGCGTCCATCCCGCCCGATGTCATCGAAACAGTCAAACCTGAGCACCGCGCACGCGTGATCTCGCGCGAGCTCGAGAATCTTTCCAAACAGGAGGTCCCGCTCGTTGAGTCTACCGGGCGTGGCTCTTGGACATTCGCCCCAACGGTGGAAAGCCAGCAGGAAGTCCTGTTCAACAACTGACTGAAAACCTCGGGCTCCAGTCTTCCGTTTCAACCCATCAGGTTTCGCAAACTCGGTTTCGCAAACCCTTTCGCAAACTCCACCCAGAAAGTGACGCACATGGAGAAGAAAAATCCCGGCGGTCGCCCGCCAAATTACACAGCTCAACAACTCAGCCAGGCCGTCGCCGTCCTGGAAGCGAAGTTTCCCGACGAGCGCCCAAGCGCAACAGCCGTGAAAGACCAACTTTGCCTGCTGTTTAATGTGTCAAAGGGCACCAATGCTCAAAGTCTCGAAGGTGAGTTGCAGCGCTTCTACACAGAACGTGATGAACGGCGCGAACGCGACATGATTGAAGCCCTTCCCACAAGCATGCAGTCGGATAGCGCTGATGTGGGAAAAGCAGTCGAGAAGCAGATCTTGGCCGCGTTCGGCCGCGGCTTTGCAGAACTCAAGAAAAAAGCCAACCGTGAGGTTTGCGAACTTCAGCAGGACAAGACGCAGCTTCATCGCCGGATCGAAGGCATGGAACTCGAAATCGCCGAAAAGGACGCAGAAATCGAAAGGTTGAAAGCCGATCTCGGCAATGCGGAAAACCAGATCGTGTTGAAGCAGCATGAACTCGATCAAGCTGTTGCCAGGATACGGGATCTTGAAACGGCCGATGAAAGTGGCCAGCGCATCCTCAACGAGCTTTCGAAACTGTTGGACGGCCGTGGCCTGAGCTACGCCCCGAAATTCGGACACTGACATAGGCTACGATTTGCAGTTTGCTGATCTTCGACGAAAACGAGATCAGAGATGTCGAAACGGAAGCAGCATTCGCCGGCGTTCGAGGCGAAGGTGGCGCTGGCAGCGCTGAAGGGTGAGCAAACTGTGGCCGAGCTTGCGAGCCGGTTTGGGGTTCACCCATCGTTGATCCACAGCTGAAAGCGTGCACTGCTTGAAGGCGCTTCGGACGTGTTTGAGCGTGGCGGTAAGAAAGCCCCGGAGATCGACGAAGAACAGGTCAAGGAGTTGCACGCGAAGATCGGGAAGCTGGCCGTCGCCAACAATTCTTTGTCGCGAAAGGTCAAGCCGTGGACCGGCAAGTGAGGCGGAAAGATGGTAGTGCCAGCCAATCCCGATCTGTCGATCGGCAAGCAGTGCGGGCTGCTGTCGATCTCGCGGTCGTCCTTCTGCTATCAGCCCAAAGGCGAGACGGCGCTGAAGGAGCTGCTGATGCGCAAGATCGACGAGCAGTTCCTGGAAACCCCGTTCTTCGGCGTGCGGCAGATGGCCTGGCACCTGCGCAACGAAGGTCACCTGGTGAATGAGAAGCGCGTCCGTCGGCTCATGCGGCTGACGGGCCTGATGACGATCTACCAGAGGCCCAACACCAGCAGTGCCGCGAAGGGGCAAAAGACCTACTGCTACCTTGTGCGCGGTTTGCGAGTGTCCCAGCCGAACCAGGTCTGGGCGGCGGATATCACCTACCTGCCGATGCGCAGGGAGTTCCTGTATCTGGTGGAGATCATGGACTTGCACACCCGCAAGGTGCTGGCCTGGCGGATATCCAAAGCGCTCGAAGCCGACTACTGCGTCGAGGCGCTGAACGGGGCGATCCGCTGCTTCGGCCCTCCCGTGATCATGAACACCGATAGTCATACAATTGGTGCCAGTTCCCGGGTGGTTTGGCTCAAACACCGATCGACCATTCGTTGGGTTGGTGACGCATGGCTTCTCGGCGTGATCTGACTCTCATTCTGATCGACCTGCCATGTGTCTTTCCCTGGACCTGTCGATTGCCCGGGCACGTCCTGCGGCGAGCTTGTCTCAAAGGTGTGCCGTGACCCAAGAAGGGCCAGACCATCCGGTCTCATGACTGTCCTGTCTCTGCAATCTTTTGAGCGATGCTCGATCACGTGCCGCAGGAAAGGATCATTGGATGCCCGACCACTCAGAAGCACTTCACGTCGTTGGCGGCGTCGATACCCACACGGACTTGCACGTGGCTGCGGTCGTCGACCACCAAGACCGCGTTCTCGGTGACGAGAGCTTTCCCACGACACGACATGGGTATCGCTTGATGCTCGTCTGGATGCGATCTTTCGGCGACCTTAAACGCGCTGGCATCGAATGCTTGGGCAGCTATGGCGCAGGATTGTTGCGTTCCATGCAGGCGGCTGGTGTCGAGGTTCTGGAGATCACTGCCCCTGACAAGCACGACCGACGCCGACCCGGAAAGAACGAGCACTTCGATGCGGAAAGCGCCGCCCATGCCGCCTTTGCCGAACGGCACACCGTTACACCAAGGAGCCTTGATGGAATGGTGGAAAGCCTCCGTGTTCTAAGGGTTTGTCGTAAGACGTCCGTCCAGGCGCGCCGCATCGCCTTGCAGATGATCCAGACGACGATCTTCTGCGCGCCCGACAAGTTGCGAGACCCATTGCGGCAGATGACCCGCACGCAGTTAATCCGCACGTTGGAAGCTTGGCGGCCTGATCTCCCAGCGTATCAGGAGGTCGAAGAAGCCTATCGCATCTCGCTCAAATCGCTGGCGCGGCGCTATCTGGAACTTCATGACGAGATCGCCGACCTGGATGACATGATCGAAGCCATCGTCATAGATCTTGCCCCAGAGCTGCTCGAACAGACGGCGATCGGCCTGGACAGCGCGGCGCAGCTGCTGCTGACGGCTGGCGATAACCCCGAGCGCCTCAGGTCGCAGGCCAGCTTTGCGGCATTGCATGGCGTCAGTCTCGTCCCGGCGTCATCAGGCAAGACCGTCAGGCACAGGTCGCCGCTTGACTCTTAGAAGGGCGCCCAGGGAACGCAGTTCACGTCCCCTACCTGGACCGACCGGTAGCGCCGAACCGGCGTGCGCATCTCGATGGACGGCAAGGGCGGGCTCCTCGACAATACCTTCGTCGAGCGCCTCTGGCGAAGCCTGAATTACGAATGCGTCTGTCTGCAAGCCTGGAAGACCGGATCAGAGGCGAAGGTCGGCGTCGGCAGATGTTTCGAGAGCTACAACCGAAAGCGCCCCCACTCCGCCCTTGGCGGCCAACCTCCAGCCGTGCTCCACTGACTGAAAAAGACGAGACCCTACCCGATCAGCAGGAGCGGAGAGTAGCTTAGATCACGCCAGCAACTGTCCAAGGTTCGGGGAGTTGCTCACTTGACGTGCCCAACGTGAAAGATCTCTCAGACAAAACAGAGCAAGCGCCCCGATCCAGTGCATTTCGCGTAGGATATTACCCACTTTCGACTCCATGCCTTCTCAGTTCGTTGCAATCTCTCCCGGCGCCCTAAAGCGCGGGCTGTCCGGCTCCGATCAAGACGATGGCGGGTGGAAAGCCTCAACTCAAGACCGGCGGGAGTCCTCTTTTGCGACTCACGACTGAGTGTGGCAAATGCAACGCATTGAGACGAAAATTCTGAATGTTCCCCTATTGTTCTCGGCGACTCGTTGTGCCAAAACTGGCAAGGTGCTGGGAAAACAAATTGGGAGGCGAAATTGGCTTCAGGCTCATCACCGACAGTTATCGATTTATTTTGCGGCGCAGGCGGACTTAGTGAGGGTCTTCGTCAGGCTGGAATCAATCCAGTAGCAGGCGTCGACTTCGACAAGCATGCCGCCGCCACATATCGATATAACCATCCAGGCGTGCCTGTTGTCGAAGGCGATGTGGCTGAGGTTACCGGCGAGCAACTCATGGCGCTGGCAGGCACGCGGGAAATCGATCTGATCGCTGGTGGACCCAGTTGTCAGGGTTTCTCAACGCACGGGAAGCGAATGCAGGATGACCCCCGAAATTTCTTGTTCAAGCATTTCGTTCGGCTCGTCGACGAGATCCAGCCGAAGATGTTCCTTATGGAGAACGTCCGAGGGATGCTCACCTACGAGAAAGGCGCGTTCCGCCGACAGATTGAGGCGGCTTTTGAAGAAATTGGTTACCGCACCGATTTCACCCAAGTTCTCGCCGCTGATTACGGTGTGCCCCAGCTACGGCACCGAATTCTCTTCATCGGCACGCGCATTGATGATATCCATTTGTCTTTCCCTGAACGCACGCATGGCGCCGAAAACGAACCGGGACTAAAGCCTTATGTCACCGTCGAGGATGCAATCGGAGATCTTCCACTTATGGGGGTCGATTACGAAGTGCACGAGCGCCCTTACGCTTGCGGTCCTCAGACGCCCTACCAAGTCTATTGCAGGACCGGCGCTCCAAAAGATGTGACACTTCATATCGGCCGACCATTGTCTCCACAGGCTCAATCCTTGGCGGACCACATCGGCCAAGGTGAAGGCCTCAGAGCTGCTCCTGTGGAGGCGCTACCGCCTCGGTTCCAGAAGATGCGGACGATTTCCAACGGAGCGCTCCGCCGCGATTGCACGACGCTTTATCATCGCCTCCATCCAGCGAAGCCGGCCTACACGATCACAACCAATTATAAGAATGTAGCTTCTGGGCCTTTCCTCCATCCGTGGGAAGACCGGGCAATCTCGCATCGCGAGGCCGCCAGATTTATGAGTTTTCCCGACCATTATCAGTTCGTAGGCGCAGGCTTCCCCAGACAGATCGGAAACGCCGTGCCACCACTGCTCGGACGAGCGATCGGCGAAGAGATGGTTAAAATGCTCTTTCAGGCCCGCAAAAAAAGTAGCCGTGCTGCTTGATGCCGAAGAAAATCCGAGCAGAAAGGGTCGCATCGGCCCTAAACAACATGGCAAACTGGCGTGGCAAGGCCAAGAGCCAAGGAGCCACGCACCTTTTTCCGATGCTCGCGCTAATCGAGCGCGGCGCCGGTGATCCGCCTGGCATAGCTACGATCATGAAAGAGACGCCGCACGAATTCGACTTCTGGGACAAGTATTTCCGCCTGGACGACGGCAACAAGGCGAAGCCGTATTTCAATCCATTGACCCTGCGCCGGGCGGAAGCCGGCTTCCCTCACAGCAACTCGGCCACGATCCGGAAAAACACCTTCGCGGGCAAGTGGAATGCCGCCTCGCGCCGGACCACTGAAGACGGGGAGGAATGGAAACTCGCCGACGAATACGCGGACATCTTCCGTGACAAGGTCCTGACCAAGGGCGCCGATGTTGTTCGCGCTCCTACACTCGACATCGCGATGCTCTTCTTTCGGAAAAGTGAGTTCCCGGACGATGCGGATGCCCGGGCCCTCGAGATGGCGTTTCGCGGCGCATTCCCACAGAGGGATGAGGACTACGATAAGCTCTTCGTCTTTCATCCCGAGGATCCGGACAGGATTTTCGCTGCCGCAGCGGAGCCGCAGGATTACCAAGCCGCCATTCTGAGCGTGCTTGTTGACGACGTAAAGTCCTCGTCCGCGCTTCCGGAGCCTGAACTTGAACCTTTTGTTATGGATCTCGACGACCCGATCCTGGTGCAGGTGCAAAAGCTCTTGGGATTGGGAACATCCGGCATCATCCTCACGGGCGTGCCGGGAACGGGTAAATCCTACTACGCGAAACGGATAGGGAAGCACTTGGTGAAGGATCCGGAGCAGGACATCTTCCGGGTGCAGTTTCATCCGTCATATGGCTACGAGGATTTCGTCGAAGGATATCGGCCCGACGAGTCATCCCAGTCGGGGTTCAAGGTTGTCGACAAGACGTTTCTCCTTGCTTGTGAGCGTGCCAGGCGACTTGAGGAACATAATGGCTTGGTCGTCCTGATCGTGGATGAGATTAACCGCGGAGATCCCGCGAGGATCTTCGGAGAGCTGCTGACCTATATCGAGAGAGCCTATCGAGAAGAGAATTTCACACTGCCCTTCTCGGGGCAGCCGTTTTCGGTTCCGGAGAACCTGGTGATGATTGGCACAATGAATCCTTATGATCGCAGCGTGGCTCAGGTCGACGCGGCTTTCGTTCGCCGGTTCGATCACATCGAAGTGTCCCCGTCCCGCGAGGTTGTAGAGAGCCTCCTGGAAAATGGCGGGGGCTTCACTCAAGACCAAATTTCCGACATCGGGGCCTGGTTCGACGCGGCGCAAAGGCTTGTTCCATTCGGTATCGGCCATTCTTTCTTTGCCGAGATCAAGAACGTTGACCACCTTAAGCTCGTCTGGCAATACCGGATGCGACCCGCGGCGGTTCATGCTGTGGAGCTGAACGATGGCGCTATTGGGAACCTGACCGCGAGCTTCGAGGCGCTGGCTCGCCGTCTCGAGGGCGTGGCGGACGATGCCTGAGATCATCGAATGCCGGGAATTTGAAGAGCTCTCGGTAAGGGTCAGCGCGCTCCTACAGGACGGCGAGCTCAGGCTCGACGAGGGGATCACGACAAAAGGCTACCTGACTGCCACCATGCGCGGCGGACAGATCGCGCTGCGGGCGACACGCTTTGTCGGCACCATCCCGTTGACGCCCAACCTCGCAGTCCGTATTGTGCCCCGCGCGACGATCGCAAACCTCTCTTACATGCTGGTCCGGTCAGGAGTGATCCCATCGGCGATATCAGGCTTCGCCCGCGGCTACATGCCCCGCTTTGTTGCTACAGATAATGCCGAGCGCATCTACGCCAGGTCACTGATCGACGGCGTGAAGCTGATTGCCCGGCGAGGCTACATGAAAGAGTATCTGCCTCCGAAGCACACGGCCCCATGGCGAGGGCGTCTCCTTGCTTCGGACACAGTCCGGAAGCATGCTTCGAAGGGTATACGCTATAGGCACGAGTTTGAGCAGAACGTCCTCACTCCGTCGACGATCGAGAACATCGCACTTAAGATGGCCCTGAAACAGGTCATCGACTGGCTCGCGGAGAACGACCGCCGCAATGCTATGCTGCCGGAGGCGCGCAGCCTCTATCGCGACATGTGGCATATCTCGCAGTGGGATGGTGCAAAGAGCGACCTCTTGCATCAGCTCTCTCGGAAGATCCACACCCTCTCACCACGCCTACCGCACTACAGAGATCCACTCTGGTCGGCATACCTGATCCTACAGAGCGTCCTCCCTGAGCTCAGCTTCGACGGCTTCGTCCGCTTGGACTCGCTGATCATCGACGTATCCAAGGTGTTCGAAGCATTCCTGCGCAGAGAGTTGGCCCTGCGCCTGGTCGACCATGGATACCAGGTTCAGGACGGCAACAAGGCGCCGCGCCCCTTTTTCCGAGACGGCGGCGTTTATTCAGTGCATCCGGACATAATCATCCGTCGGGGGGAAACGGTCGTCGCTGTCCTCGATGCCAAATACAAGCCGGAGCCGAAAGAGTCGGACCGTTATGAGGTGCTTTCCTTCATGGACGCCATGCCCGTAAACCTCGGCGGCTTCGTGTGTCCTGCCAACGGCGTCGACACATCGCGGTTTCTCGGCACTACCGCTTCTGGGAAGGAGATGTTCCTGCTGCGGTATGATCTGGCAGCCGACGACCAAAATGTGGAGGCTGACCGGTTCGCCGCCAATGTCCTGCGCATGGTCGAAAGCTCACACGACTATATCTAAACACAGTCCGTCGAGACAGCCGGAGCGAAGAAAAGTGCTCGCGCATTTTTCGACAAGTTACTTCCGTCGGCGCTACCGTTGAAATACGTCCTTCAGACTGATTGCGCATTCGACATGAAATCGAGGAAGCAGTCCAAACCTTCGAGTTGGCCCGAACGATCGGATTGAAACTCGTGTCAAATGAGGGACCAGTAGAGGATCTGTTGATCTGGATGAAAGTTCAGTGGCAGGTCAGAATCCATGGATCGCCATTCAAATATCCGTCGTCATAACCTTTTGAAACCATAACGAATTCCTTCACCCAACAATTCCAAGCAGGAAGCCCCCTCGTCGCTCAACGGATTCGGAAGCATTTCGATCCGAGTCTCGTTAGGGGACGAAACGTTACTGACATAGGCGATCTTGTATTGGACGCCGCTTCTTGCTTTTGCGGCTTCTCTGGCCGCTCTGACCTCTGTCTCGCCAAGCTCGAAATTCCGCGGATCATTTAGGCTGGCTTTGACTTCAATCCGCCAAGTCTGCTTGTTGAATGAGACCTCGAAATCATATCCGAGTCCGTCGTTGCCGTCCCCCCCGGTGATAAATTTACCATTCTCCGATTTCCAGGCCGCATCAATGTCCTGGCCTTTCAGTATATTCTTCAACCAAGTGTAAACGACGATCTCACCGATACGTCCGATGAATTCGGTCTTTTCCGCCGGGATCCGAACGGAATGAGATTGCGTGGGCTCTTTCGGAGATTTCTCTGTGCCAGACTTCGGACGGTCGTCGTCCGGGACCACCGCAAGCGAAGCCTGAGATCCCAGTGACCGGGAAATCTCGCTTCTTGGCAAAGTTTCTGCAATCTCTGTGACCAGTGCTTCAAAGTCCACGCTTTCCTCGGGATCGATCATCCGACCGTTGAATGCCACGGACCGCGCGTCGCGGTTTCGCGCTTCGCGGCGCTTTCGCGCTTCAATGGCTTCCTGCTTCAGGTCATCATCTGAGAGCTTCAGCTCATCCGTATTCAGAGTGGGCTCCATGCCCTCCGGCCATGCGCCGAGCGCGATACACCATCTCACGAGCATTTCTTCATCGAGCGCCTTGAAGTCAAGCACTCCCACTCGATCCATCCAAGCTCGAAGTTCGTCCGACGCCTTGGCCCGAGTAAAATGCTCCGCCGCGCCAAAAGCGCCCTTCTTTATGCACCATGCACGCACAATCGGCATAGCCTTCTGAAAGAAGCTCTCGAAACAGCGCCGGTTGTGCGCGCGGATATCCATCAACTCATTCGGAGTGGATTCGGGATGACCGAGCAAGAGCGCTTCATGGCCTTCAAGCCACGTGTTGACGCGGTCCTTCAGCAAATCCTCGGGCGGCACTTCGAAATTTTCCAGCCAAGTCCGGTCTGGCTCAATTTCATAGACGGCTGCCCGCAGGTCGCCATACCCTTCAAAAGCCTCGAACGCCTCCAGAGTGTCTTGGGCCGACAGCAAAATGCATTGCGTGATACCGAGGTCATGTTCGCGCACAAAAGCGTCCATGGCTCGGCGGTGTTGCTCCGGATAGAGTTCCATTTCCTCACCGACCGCACGCAGGCTCTCGTTGAACCGCTTGAAATCGAGCTTGAGGATCGTCCTGAAATCCCGCGCCGTGTAGCCGCCCCGAATAGCCTCCTCTAATACACCCGGGCCGAAGGTCGTGTTCATCAAGGCGCATTCCCAAAGTGTCCGAAGCCCTCCCGGATCCTTTCCCAGTGCCTCGATCTGCCCATCGAACTCCTGAACTGCATCCGATCCAGCCGCATAGTGGATAACCGCACGCATGAGAGGCACACGCGTTCCCAGACCTTCGCTCAGAGTGGCAAGGCCCGCACGCGCTTCGCCTTGCGAAAGGAGAAGCGTGGCAGCCATCGCCGCCACCTGATCCTGAATAGTCTTACCCGAAGCGCCGAGATGATGCGCATTGTGCTTCGAAACGAGCAACCGAAGATGTGAGACAAGACTTACATACCCCAAAGCCTCACAGATCTGGTGAATACACCCATCCACGAGATTCCAGTTCAATGCACCCGATGCCCTCAGCAAGATCAGCGTCCTGCCATCGTCAAGTGTGAAACCAAACGATCGCCGATCCAAATGCTCTATGGCGACACTGAAGCCGTCGATGACGAAGTGGACCTCATCGACTTGTGCAAGCACGATCTGATCCAGATGTCGCAACACTTCGACGCGGTTCGACGGTAACCTCTGCGCCTCGGTGCCCTTCAGGGCCTCCATGGCGACCGCAACCATTGTCCGCAACTCTGGCACCAGATCTCTGATCGGTGCGCCGGTCACCTCCGAAATTTCGCGACCGTCGGCTTGAAGTCTATAGGCAACTTTCGAAACGCGGCGAACACGTTCCGGGTAGAGAGCCTCAAAGACATCCCAGGCCGCATCGTCATCAAGACCCGCCAGATGAATAAACAGCTGACCACTGGCTATCAGAAGATCAACGTCCCCACGTCGCCCCGTATCGCAGAGATAGACTGGGCCATTCTGATCCAGGTCGTCCTGATCATGGAGATCGACAGCCACGACCTGCTGCCCACGCTGCACTAAGACCTCTCTCGGTCGGCGCGTGTCATCCGCCGACTTGCCAGTCTCGACGATGTATTCCAAAAAGCGCCGCCAACTCGCAGAATAGAGGTTGAGGAGCCGTTGCCGATAGAACGGATCGAACGCTCCGGCGACAAGGCATTCGGACAGCATCGCGAGCTGATCAGCCAACGTCGCGTCCTTGCCGATCTGGTTGAAACCGGCGCCGGTCCGCAAACTCTGTAGAAACTGAACTCCACCCTGCTCGATCAACCGCCTGATTTCGATCTTCGGTCGCGGTAGGAACGGCAGGAAGAGCTCCTTGTTGATATCGCCGAGCCAGATATCTGAGGCTGTCGTGCTCGCCTGGGTATTGTCAGAAGCCCTGCCCTCATCCGCTGGCACCCAGGGGGCCGCTCGAAGAAACGCTGTCAGTGGCATTGGCCACCGCCTCGTGTCAACGTTGCGATTATATTGGTGGTGAACTTCCACATGCGAAGGGAAAATGGGCCTTCCCTCCAACCATTTCAGAACGAGCTTCGCATAGTTCAGAAGGCACGTGGGGCCAAACCCTTGGAAGTCGCCTTGGCAAGGAAACCACAGCAGTTTCTCGGCTATACGGTAGTTGGTCGCGTATTGCAGATCCAAGGCGTCTTCGTCCTCGTCCATGACATAGCTATGCCAGAATTGTCCGAACTCAGGCGTGATCCCATACTGCTCGACAAACGAGAAATCACGGATTTCATCGGCTTTGAAAAAACTCTTTTGGGGTGACTTTTCGATTGGATGAAGTCCCCGCCGGACGCCCAGTTCAGAGAGAAAAACCATCCAGTCTTCGATATGCCGTCCAAGAAAGGCTTGGTGTTCCGTATCCGCCAAAAGCTGTTGGCGAAGGCCCGCAGTCTCGGCAAGACCATCCGGCGCGGAATCGAGAAAGTTCTCTACCAGTGATCCCAAGGTCTCATCGGGCCAGCTCGATGAAAAGACCACGTCCTTCGCGTTTACGTAGTCGCCGTTTTGAACTGGCACACGAAACCGAAATGAGGATTGCATCTGGAACGGTCGAGGAGACGAGCGTGCCTGTCGCCATAACTCAAAAGCCCAGCGTAGCCCGCCTCGGAGAACCTCTTTGTTGCCTTCATCGCGCAACATCTGATCAAGACGCCTGAAGATGGCTTCCCGGTCAAACGCTTCCACAAGACCATGGTCTTCGAGAAATTGCCGGGCTTCTGAAAGGTCGTTATGCCAACCCAGCGCGCTCCACAGAAAGCCAAACCTTGCCTTCAGCTTGGCTGGCGGTTCGAGTTCGACGTCTACCTCTTCTGCAAGTCGACTCTGGTCCGGCGGTGAAAAGACAGCGATTTCCTTTCGCCTACGGCGCCTACTGTATCCATTGCCAGGCTCGGTGTCCTGCGCATGCGACATGGCACGACACAGCGTGCCTCCCTCGCCGACAAGCACCTGCAACCCCGCGAGGCTCTTTGCCGAGGTTTCCATAAACACCGGCAATTCCGCGAAATAATCGATCCATTTGTTATTGCTCTTCGGTAAAGTTCCCGAAAGCGATGTGGCGACGATCTCGACTAAACGCGCCCGCTCCTTGCCACTTGGACTTTCGCGAAAGCACTCGCAGCCCTGAGAGAGGAAGTCACTCAAAGCAGCGGTCAGGTCTTCGGACAAAGGCCAAACTGGCCACAGCCGCATGTCCCGCGCATTTTCGGCGACCACCTTCTCTCCGAAAACGGACAGCCCTAATGGCCATCGGCGCGCATGCACCGGCCGTTTCCAAACCAGCCGACGTGTGCCAGAGGACATTTCTACGCACGGCACGATGGCGGCAAGGTCGAGTTTTTCACATCCGAAGCGGGCGAGGAGGGCCGCAGCCATCGCTTCACCGAGATCCTTATCGGTTTTCAGACTGCTGACGGAACGCCATGACATCAACGCAGCGACCACAGTCGCCGCATCTGAATCGCTGAGTAAAAACGAAAGATCGGCACCGGTCATTCCGACAAGGAGCCAGAGGCTATCAGCTACCAACCCCCTCGCATGCTCGAGAATAAGCGCATTGAGTAGATGCTCCGCGTCCAGGTTCTTCCGGTTCGACGACGGGAAAAAACTTCCTTGCAGAAAGCCCGGGAATGGTGCCTCGGCCTGATCGCCCATGGGGAGATAAGTATAGATCCGCGACACCTTTTGCGGTGCATCGAGCCGCACAGCCAAGGCTACATCGCCGGGACCGGACCAATCGTTCCAATAGGTATCGAGCTCATTGAACTCGACCGCCTTCGCAATGGTGGCCTTCATCGTGTTTTCCGCGACTGTCCGACGCGCCACCAGATACTCACCACTCTCCCCCAAAGAGACGCGCGAAAACGTTAGGTCGGACGCGCGATGCTCGATTTCGGACCTTGTGAAAGAAAAACAGGTCTCGAGCTCGCCACCCTTGGACACAACACGAACTTGAAGCTCCTTCATGCGCTCCAGAAAAAGATGCATAGGCACGACCTGCGCCTCCAGCTCATCCACCCTCCGTCGCGTGGCGTCCGCTGCGGACGCATTCCGGAATGGTAAGACGATCACCGTCGACATCCCCTGCTTCGCAAAGTCGCAAATGGCGTGGTCCTGATCCTCCAACCAGATTGGGATGTTGAACTTTGGAAGGTGTTTCTTCGCGAGCTCTCGATGCATTGAGTTTTCGATCAATGCATCAAAATCCTGCTGTGTTGCGAACCTGAAGCAATACCCTTGGAAACGGTCTCGAGCGCCCGAAACCACGTCCTGAGAAAAAATCTTTGGATTGTCGGTGATTTGAAGGACGCTGCGAAACCCGAGGCCCTTGTTGCCGATCGACTGACCAACAGATTTGCCCGACAATGCAATGTCGGAAAGTGCTTTCACGTTCTCTTGTCCAAAAGGCTGGCCTGTGTTCGCAATGTAGAGTGCGCCGTGATCTCCAGCGGAGTAATCGAGAAGCACGGTAATCCGACCGTCGCGCGCGCCGTCAGGCTGGGCATCATACGCGTTCTGAATAAGCTCAATCAGAAACCGGTCGCGGTAGTCCGTTGCCACGTTCGTCGTTTGCGCGGTCAAGCTCTTGGCCATTTCGGTCAAGTAGGTGCCGTCGCTGTCTATGGTCCCCAAGAAGCCCTTAATCTTTCTTGAGGCAAGCGTGTCAACGAAGACCCGGGCCGGCAACGGACGTTCTTCACCTGAACCGGCACCAGCACTTTGCCGTTCCAAGGCATCGTATCTGAATTGCTCTGGCATCTTTTGTTTCCTCAAGGTTTTGCTCCTCCGGCCCTCTGACATGCACCGAAAAGGACTCTCGACTCGATTACTCAGCCCGCCAAAGACGCTTCCAATATTCGCGGTCGTTCCCCGCCCAACCCGGCGAAAGCCAACTGACGGCAGGAGAACACGATGATCTGCTGGTTCGCAGCAACGCGATTGAGGGCGGTGAACATCTTCACAATGCGGTCGTCGTCGGAATAGACCAACGCGTCATCGAGGATCACGGGGACATGGTCGCCCCGTTTCGCGAAGAGACGCGCGAAGGCGAGGCGTGTCAGGATGGCGATCTGCTCCTGCGTGCCACCGGACAAGGTGTCGAAGTCCTCGATCTCTCCACCGCGCTGCAACGCGCCCGGAAGGATGCTGTCGCTTTCCCAGTCGAGATGCGCATCGTCATGCAGAATGCGCAGGAGCGGTCGGAGTTCTTCCTGGATCGGTTCGAAATAGGCATCCCGCGCATGGTCGCGGGCTGCATGAAGCTCGTCGCGCAGACGACGAAGCGACGTGACTTCCGCGGCGTAGCGCGCTGCGCGGGCCGAGACGTCAACCAATCTGTCCGCGACCTCGGCGCGGCGCTCCTCCACGCCTTCTTCCGCGCGTGTCGCGATACGGGCCGAGAGTGCGGCGCGTCGTTCACGCAATTCTTCAAGCTGTTTGCGTGCCCCCTCGAACGCACCCTGCGCGCGGTCAAGATTGGCGCGCGCAGTTTCGAGATCCGGCGCGTCCTTCGAAAGGGCGACGACGGCGTCCTGCTGCGCTTTCTCCTCGCGTAGCGCAGCGGACGCCTCTTTCGCGAGTTCGGAAAGCCGGGATGAACGTTCGGCAACCGGCCCTGCCGCGCGCTCGGCACGGTCCCTTGCGTCCTCGGCCGTCACGCGTGCGCTGCCTGCACGTTCCACGGCCAATCGGGCCTCCATCACTTTCTCCTTTGCGGTTTCGAGCGCTTGGCGCCCGTCCTGCTCTGCCTCGTTAGCGGCATCGAGATCGCGGGCGACCTCATCGGCGTCGCGAACGGGATCCTCCGGCGCATGCGCGATCCGTGCGCGCGCTTCCGCAAGTGCCGCATCCAGGGCGTCAATTCCTTCAGGAGCAAGAGCCTTCAACATGTTGTCGGCAAGCTGGACGGCCGCCTCTTCACGCTTCCGGTCATCAATCCGGGCATGAACGTCATCGACCGTCGTTGCATCACAATCCGCGAGGGTTTTTCGCAAGGCGTGATCGGCCGCTTCCATCTGCGCATCGACGTCGTCGCGTGCAACTTCGGGAAGCGAGAAGCGCATCGCGCCGACATCCGGGACATAAAAAAGGTCGCCATCGGAGAGCACGATCACTTCACCCTCCGGTAGCGCGGCACCGTCCTTCAGGATCCGGTTCTGCCCCCCGTATTCGACGGTCACCAAAACTTGGCGCGCGGCCGCCAGTGACCGAGCTCGGTCAAGCTCACGCTGTGCGGCTTCCACTGCCGCGACATTCGCCTCCGTCACAGGATTTTCGGCCAGCCGGGCTTTCGCTTCAGATCGTGACTGAACATGCTTGCGGGCCTCATCGCGGGTGGATTTGGCGCGCACAAGATCGGCCTGCGCTCGTTCGGCCGCGCGCTGCCGCTCGGCAAGTTTCATTTCGTCGCGGAAGGTCTTGGTGGCGCTCTCGAGGCTTGCGAATGCATCGCGCGCTTTCCCCTCGGCGGCCCGGAGCGCGCCGAGGTCTTCCTTCGCCGTCTCGAAGCCCAGCTCCGCCCTCTGGAGGTCCAGCTCAGCCTTCTCGGCCTGTTCGATGGCCGTGGCAAAAGCATCCCTTTGGCGCACGGCTTCCTTCAGGCGTAACTCGGCAACGGTCAGAGCGCTCTGGGCCGCAGCGACCTGTTGCGCATGCTCTTCGGCGGCGCGCGCGGTTTCCCGCGCTGCATCGAGGTCGGCCTGCCGCATTGCGATGGCGGCCGGATCACCGATCCGGCGCATCTGGTCATCGACCTGGCGCCGTTCGTCCAGCGCTTCGGCCAGTTCACCACATGTCGCCCCGAGCTCGTCAAGCTCGGCTTTCAATGCGGTTTCGTCATCCACCGCCTCTTTCCAGGGCCCCTTCGGGCTCTGCCGCGTGCCCGTCGCGAGCTTGCTGAGGTCCTCTTCGCAACGCTTGAGGATCCGGTCCATTGTGCGGCCACCGGTCACTTGATCGATCTCGCCAGCAACCGAACTCAGAAGATCCCGACGTGCCTCAGCGAGCGTTTCGCGGTCGCCAGGCTTGCTGTCGGCCGGCTCGAGGCCGAGCACCCCTTGTCGCACCCACAACAACCCGGCGGGCCCCGCATTCGCGGCGTTGACGTGGGTCGCGATCCAGGCTTCGGCCTCGTCGTCCCGGGCAATCACCCGGTCCTGCGCGACATCCGTGACGCTGGCACCCTTCCGCGCAAGGAAATTCTTCTCGACCGCGTAGAGTTCGCCATCGACCTCCACGGTGGCCGCGATCCTAACGCCACCGCCGGCATGTGGTTGGAGCGACTTGATCGGCTTCTTGGTCGATCCGTGTTTTTCGAAAAACAACGCATGGAGCGCATCGAAAAACGTGGACTTGCCGAATTCGTTGGCTTCAGAGATGACGCTCAGGCCCTCGCCGATCCCGTCGATCGCGACACGCTTGCCGCCGAATTTTCGGACGTTTTCCAGTGTGAGCGACCGGATCTTCATCTTACCTCCATTGCGTAAGAGAAAAGTCGGCTGAGCGCGGCACTCGCGACGTCGTCGCCATTGTCGGCCGCTTCTGCGAGGCGGTTTGCGGCATCGCGCACGGCGCCGCGGTCGTCTATCTGATCGAGATCGGTCAATTCGTGAACCACGCCCAGCCCGGACAGATCATGGTCGCACCACAGGAAATCGGGGGCGACATCGTCGATGGCCTGGTCGAGTTCGGCCCGCGACGCGAGGCCGAGCTTCCCTTCGGGCCTGACCTCGATCATCGTCCGGCTCCGCACGTTTCGTTCTGGGAGCGCCGAGCGCAACCGATCGGCTCCATCGTCATCCGCCAGCAGATCGAGAGCCAGTGAGATCCAGTCGATCCTGCCGGTTTCGACTTCCGTGACCTTCGGCGCGGCGCCGGGGCCAGCAATTTCGACAAGGAGGGCCCCGGCCGGGCGATGCGATTTGAAACTGTCGGCCTCCGGCGTGCCGGAATACCAAGTATTGGGCGTGACCTCGATCCGACCGTGCCAGTCGCCGAAGCCGAGGTAGTCCAGTCCGGCAGTTTTCGCGCGGTCTGGCGCGATCACCGCGCCGCTCTCGCCGCCCATTTCATCGACCGACCGGAAATCCCGGATCGAGCCATGTGCAAGCCCGATGCGGATGTTCCGTCCGGTCGCCGCTTCCTCATACCATTCGGTGAGATCGCGGCCGGGGTTGCGGGTCGTGCAGGGCGCCGGAAGACAGACGGCCGCTTCAGTGAGCCGGAGAGGCTCCGGTTCCAGTGCCAGCAGGACATTCTCGGGGGCCTCCCTGCGCAGCACGTCCCAGATCTCGGTCGCGCGCATGTGGTCGTGATTGCCCGGCATGATCACCCACGTCACGTCACCTTCCCCTGCCATCGCGTTCATGGCGTGGCGCAGAACGGTGCGCGACGGCGTCTCGGCATCGAACGTGTCACCGGCGAGCAGCACGTGGCTGGCGCCCCCTTCCCGGGCAACGCTCGCAAGCGTCTCGATGCTGTCCTGACGGGCTTGCCGCAACCGCTGCCGCACTTCCTCGGGGAAGCGCCCGAAGGGTTTGCCGAGATGGATGTCCGAGGCATGCAGAAACCGGATCATGCCTGGCCCCGCTCTTCTTCGAACAGGCGCGATCCGGTCGTCCGGGCATCGGCGACATGATGGAACGGGTCGCCACGCAGAACGCCACCGACGCGCAACTCGAAAACATTCTTGCGGCGGCTGGTATGCGTGTCCGTGTAGGTGATCGTCGCGACCACCTCGTCGCCATGAAAACCGTGCATGACGTATTGTCCGTCATGCGGCTCCCAGTCGAGCACGCCCACCTTCATGCGCCGCAGCCTGAAGGCATCGATCTCGAAGGACTCGATCGCCTGAAGGGCAGCTTCGGCATCGGCTTTGCGCGGGTCGCCGGTCTCGATGATCCGGGTGGCATTCTTGGCGGCGGCATAGCGCTGGTCACTGTTCATTTCGGGAATGAGTGCGATGAGCGGGTTCGGTGCCATGTTTCTCTCCTATTCGGCCGCGAGCGCCAGCGGCGGCTCGCTGGTTTCCGCCAACGCGCAGAGCGTATTGACGAGTGCCATCTGTTCAACGGTCGCGCATTTCGCGTCGAGCAATCGCGGCGATCCGAAGACCAGCGCGAGCCCCTGCGCCCTTGAGACCGCCACGTTGATCCGTTCACGTGAAAGCAGGAATTCCATCCCGCGCGGCATTTCTTCACTGGAAGAAGATGTCATCGACACCAGACAAACAGCTGCTTCCTGGCCTTGGAACTTGTCCACCGTTCCGACCCGGATTCCGGAAGGCAGCGCGTTCCGAAGCGCGTTCACTTGAAGATTGTAGGGCGCGACGACGATGATGTCCGTTTCACGCATCGGCCGGGTCATGCCCTCCTTGTCCGTCCAGTGTCCCTCAAGCAGGGCCTGCGCCGTCTCGGCGATGGCGTCGACTTCCTCCTGCGCGATCTGCGCGTTCCCCTCATGCGGCGTCGCAAGGAAATGCGCGCCCGTCTCGGGAAGCCCAGTCGCCCCGGTGACTCTCTGGTGGGCCGTGTCCGGGTGGCTTTCCAGGCGACCTTCGTAGACCTGGTCCGAAATGAAACGGCAGACGTCCGGATGCATCCGGCGCGTGACGGGCAGGAAGATTCCCCGGTCCCTCGGGATCGCCGCCGCCTCGCCTTGTATCCAGTCGAGACAGGACAGGTTGGCGGGCCAAGGATGTGCGCCCTGCACCACCTCCGGCAGCTGGCGTGGATCCCCGACCAGAACGGCGTTGCGCGCGCAGGTGGTCATGGCCAGCATATTGGCGAGCCCCACCTGCCCGGCTTCGTCAACGAAGATGTAGTCGAAAGCCTGCTCGAACTCCGGTCTCGAGAACAGGAACGCCGTGCCTCCGACCACGTTGCCCGTCACGAGCGCACCGTCGTGATTGTCGAACACGCGGTGGACGGGGCAATCGTCCGGGTAGAAATCGTCAGTGAGTTTGTGGACGAGCTCGAAGTCCGGATCCTCGAAATCGTGCGCGGCCAGAATCTCCATGAGCACATTGCGCACAGCCTCGTGGCTCGTCGAAGCGACCGCGACTCTTTTCCCGTCCCGAACGAGTGCCAGGATCGCACGGGCCGTCACATAGGTCTTGCCCGTTCCCGGCGGCCCCTGCATCGGAAGCACGCTGTCGTCCATGTCCCGCACGGCGTCGACGGTGCCATCGACGGGATCCTGGCCCTTCAGAACATCAGCACATGGTCCCGACCGGAACCGCGGCGCGGCACGAGAAAGCAGCGCATCGGCAGCTCGAAAACGCCGTTCGCCGCTGCACCGATCTTCGATGACACGCGTGATCGCCTTCCGTATCGATATGGTGTTCAACGGCTTTTGCGGATGAAGGGCCTTTACGCCTGCAAGGAGATGCGCATTCGCATTTCCGATCTTCAAGGTAAGTTCGCCGTTCTCCACGTCGAGCTCGGTCAGGGACATGGTCTGGATGAACCCCTGATCATTGTATCCCACGCTCGGCAACGCCGCTGCCTTGATGCGCGTCTCCTGGGCCGGAAACCGGTAACGCTGTTGTTGCGAACTCTTCACCGGTTCCGGGTTTCCGACCTGCGTGAGGCCCCCGATCGCGTCGACGCTTTCGATGAGCTCATCTTCCTCTTTCGCAATGCTGTCGTGGATCGACCAGTATACCGGCCTGTCCTCGCGCGCGTGGTATTGCGCCATATCGAACAGGATCTGCTGCCTGTCCTCATCGAGGCCGGCGCCCGCGAGGCGCGCGCGCAGGTCGGCGGTGCGTTCGTCCTCTTCCGCTTCCGTTTGCGCGGCACTCTCACCCAGCACTGGCCACGGCCCTTCGGGCCGGATCGACACGAGCCAGTCGCGGAGTTCTTCGGTCGAAATGCAGTCGATCTCGTTGTAGGCGCGGATCTCCTCAAGGATGTCGGGATTCCCGGTGCGCCGCCATTCCTCATACGCCACGACCGAGCCGCCCGAGGTCGTCACCTCGCCTTCCCGCCCGCCGCGATAGAAGGCCTCCATCGACTTGATCGAATAGTTCTTCTCAGACGCCAGAACACCACCACGCACCACAGCGAACAGGTCGACGAACCGTCTTTCGCGAAGGAGCCTGTCGAGAAAGGCCTCGCCCACCCCGTATTTCGATGTGAGCCGCTTCAGTGCGGTCACCTCGTAGGGCGCGTAGTGATAGATGTGCGCGTCCGGATACGCATCGAGCCTGTCCCGGAACCATTCGAACAAGTCTGCGAGCGCCTGCTTTTCCTCGGTATGGTCATGCCCCCAGAAGCCGAAGAAGGTCCCATCCGCCCAGATACCGTGCAGGTATTCCAGGCCCCCGTCATAATGCGGATCACCCTCGATGTCGTAGAACACATCCCCTTCGGCCGGCTTCGGAAGCAGATCGAAGCCCTTCCCGGGTTCCGCGGCGCGCAATTCGTAGCTCGGCGCCCCGGTCTTGCGGGCCTGTTGCAGCCGCGCCTGCGCGACCAGTCGTTCGAGCGTGGGCTGTGACATTTGCGGCACGCGAGACGTGGTGCCCGCGAGTGCTTCCATCGTATCGACACCCGCAGCTTCCAGCTTCGCGATCTGCACCGTCGAGATGTTCGCGACATTGTAGAGGCTGTCGGTCGCATCCCAGACCTCCTGGCAGTGATCCTGCCAACGACACAGTCCGCACGCCGCGCAGCGTTTCGGGCGCGTTTCAGGGCGCTCGTCGACGAATGCCTCAAGTCGCCGCCGCATCCGGCGGGCGTAGGCTGCATAGTCGGCAAGTCGGAACGTGGCCCGTTCGCCATTGCCAAGTTCGATGTGCGTATTCTCGGGCATGACATCCTGAAGATCGGCAAGGAGATCCGAATACAGGACGAGCTGCAACAGGTGCTTGGGATCCGGCCTGCGCTTCAGCTTCGTGTCCGTGACCTCATAGGAATAGGCACCGAGACCGGACGGTGTTTCGACCCGTTCGAGGAAATCGCTCCATCCGCCCCATCGGGTCCCGGACAGCGCTGCCTGAAAAACAACGTCAGGACCTTCCCTGAGTGCGGCCAGCGTGGGCTCGAGCCCCGAAGAAAGATCCAGATCTTTGGCCTCGACTTCGATCACCGACTTCCCGGCAGCTTTCAGGCCTTCGAGATGCGCGGCCTCGTGCGCGTCGCCCTGCTCCTGCAAGAGCTGCGCTTCGCCATCGTCTTCTCGCGGCTCCGGCGCGCGACCTTCGAGTCGCGCTATATCCATCGTCGTTGCATGGGCGCACCCCGCGAACCGCATCAAATCGGATGCGGAGAAGAAAAACTCCCCGTTCTCAATCTTCATTCTCCACGAGCCTCCATTCTAATTGCGACTCGCTCGATTTCTGCCTCAAATTCATAATAGGCTGCGAGGGTGTCAAAAAGAGTCATGGTCAAAAATGTCATATTCAAAAGCATCCGATTTAATTGAGCTGGCAATGATGTCGAATGCACGACATTCCGGTGTCACACTCTTGGAAATCATGGAGCGCTTCAACGTCGAAAAGAGAACGGCCCAACGAATGACGGACGCCCTAATGACGATATTTCTCAATGTCGAGGTGCGTGTCCTGCCTGATCGTCGTCACGCATGGAAGTTGCTCGCCCCAGTCGATACCCCCTTGTCCGTGCCCCCCGACACGACGCTCGAGGCGTTAGACCTTGCGGTGCGAGACGCGCAAGAAGCCGGACGTCACCGCAATGCTCGGACCCTTCTGCGCCTGCGCGACAGCATCGTTGCCGCCCTGCCGGTGAACCGTGCTCGCGCGGCGGAAAGCGACGCAGAAGCCGTGCTACAATCGGTCGCCAGCGTTGCCCGACCGGGCCCACGAGGACGCGTCTCCCCTGCTGTAGCAGAGGAAATCTACGACGCGATACGAGGGCCTTATCGACTCGACATCGTCTATCGCGCGGCGTCAGGACAAACCCGTTCGCGACGGATCGAACCGCAAGGGGTCTTGCTTGGACCACGATCCTATTTGATCGCCCATGTCGCGGAAGACCAAGACCTCAGACATTTTCGAATGGACCGCATCGTCGAGACCACCTGCACCGACGAATGGTTCGCCCTTGACGAAGAGTTTCAGATCGAACGACACGCCGCCGAAGCCTTCGGCTCCTACCATGAGCGCGAACAGATCGGTCCGGTCGTCTGGCGTTTCTCACCGAAAGCGGCCCCCTCCGCACGCGACTATGTTTTTCACCCGGATCAGGTCTTGAAGGATCAGGACGACGGCAGTCTCATCGTAAGATTCACCGCCTGCGGTTGGTTGGAAATGGCTTGGTTTCTTTATCAATGGGGAACGGAGGTCGAGGTTTTGGAGCCCGCCGGTCTGCGCGACTTGGTCGAACCCGGACGGCGAGAATTTCCAGTAACGCCTTGAATATATCTTCGAGTCAGTAAACGATTGAAGAAAAGAAGCATCTGGAAAAAGATCGTTGAGCACACTCACTTTTGATGAATTGAAGGCAAAGCAACGCGAACTGCGCGATGGCTTCCCAGAGTCACATGGCCTGCGCGTGCACCGGGCGATATCATGGATCAAACGCGCCGAGACCGAGGACAACGATCTGGACGCGAAGTTTATCTTCCTTTGGATCGCATTCAATGCCGCCTATGCAAATGATGAAACTGGGATCAGCGCGGCCCGGACGTCGGCACGCCGCGGGATTGAGGATTTTCTCTCGAAACTCCTGGCCGTGGATCACGGAAACGTCGTCTACAACGCGCTTTGGAATCGCTTCGCGGGACCCATTAGGCTCCTCATGGGAAACCCATACGTCTTCGCCCCTTTCTGGTCCCATCACAACGGCATCGAGGGTTACCAAGACTGGAAGGAACGTTTCGAGAAATCGGACGCCTTTTTCCGCAACGCTTTCGCGGGTCAAAACACGGTCGACGTGCTGAGCTGCGTCTTCGACCGGCTCTATGTGTTGCGCAACCAGATCATGCACGGAGGCGCGACCTGGAACGGCGCCGTGAACCGCGATCAGGTTCGGGACGGAGCGGCGATACTTGAGTTTCTGGTGCCGGTATTCGTCGAACTGATGATGGATCATCCGAACGAGGATTGGGGCGTGCCCAGCTACCCTGTGGTGGAAGAAGTGTAACTTGCAATGAAGAGCGCGTTGACGGCCGAAACACTTACCAAGGACGCGGCTTGGAGCCACGAGCCATGATGGATTGGTCCGACGCAATTGCGATGCTGGAAAAGCAGGGCGGTGCCGCGGCTCCACTACGCGGTGCTATAGCTCAGGATCTCAAGAGCCGCGGATGCCAAGTTTCGGGCATAACGCAAAAGATGATGGCGATTACCTTTCCAAGCAATGTCGTGGTTGGCTGGGAATTTAACCAAACGCTTCAGACATTTCACTTCGCAGTCGATCATGCTCACCTTCTTCCGAAGCGCAACGTCACGACGCGAAAGCACTCGGGCCGTAGGTCGCTCAAACTTGGATACGAAGGACCTGCCGTCGAAATACGCACCACCGACGACTTGCGTGTGCTTGAACCATTGACCGGCAACCTAACCGAACGGACCTTAGATGCTTGGGTGCAGCGTTTCTTGGCGATGTTCCCCGGTTTCACGACGTTTCCTGCGATGCACCCAAAGTTCGAGGCAGAAGAACGCTCCGGCCCAGACGCACGCAAACAGGCGACTCTTGAGCTCGCGATGTCGGAAAGAGCGAAGGTTACCGATGCAGCGTCGGCGCTGGTGGCTGCGGATCGGATCGTCCAAGCCAGTCATATCTTCACTCAATCCAAGATGATCTTTCGGACGATGAAGGAACGGATCGGCTCGCCACCTGAAACCATCTTGCCGCTTTTCTCCAATGTTCCGTCAGGCCAAGAATTTTCTGATTTCATAAATGAAACCGGGGAATTCGCCGTAAGCACCGCGAGGGGCAAACCAGATCCGACGCAATACTTGACCGCCGCCAATGCACTCTTGATGTTCCTCCATGCTGAGACTTGGATCGAGATCAATCAAACGCGGCGCAGAAAAGCTATGATGGCACTGTTCGCAGAACAAGCGCCGAACCCCCACTCGCATGAAGATTGCGTTGAAGCCGACCTCCGCCTTGGGCGGACTGTGCTCGACGGTCTTCAGGCCCGAGGGCTCGAACCGCGCGACATGATCGACGTTCAAGGCTTCGTATGGCGCGTTTTGGGAGAAGACGAGATTAGCGATCTTCAAATTGACGAGAAGCCAGCAGGTTCATTCCCGTCGCAAGAGGTGAACATGACCACACTGAACACAATCCTCTACGGCCCGCCGGGAACAGGAAAAACCTATGAAACCGCTTCGCGTGCGGTCGAGATCTGTGATGGATCGGTGCCCAATAATCGCAAGACCGTCATGGCACGTTACCGCGAGCTGATCGAAGCCAACCGTATTGATTTCGTCACGTTCCACCAGAGTTATGGTTATGAGGAATTCGTCGAGGGTCTTCGACCTACCAACGGTGGCGAGGAGGACGAGACCGAAGGGCCAGCAGGGTTCAGCCTCTCGGTCCGTGATGGCATTCTAAAAACCATCGCTCAGCGCGCAGCGCTCCCATCGATCAGCGAAAATGACAGGATCGACCCGGAGACCACTCAAGTCTTCAAAATGTCGTTGGGCCACACCCATCAACGCGATCAAAACTACCTACGCGAAGAGTGTTTCGACAATAGCTACGTCCTCTTAGGCTGGGGAGGCGAAGTCGACTGGTCTGCACCTGAATTCGATGACCCAGAAGCGATCAAGGACCACTGGCGTCAATACAAAGACGACGCAGCTATAAGAGGAAGCGACCCAAATATTGTTCAAGTTACGCGTCTTCGATCTGTGATGCAGGTCGGTGACCTCGTGCTCGTGAGCAATGGGAACGCCTACATTCAAGCGATCGGATTAGTCTCCGGTCCCTATGAATACGTCGAGAGAGAGCGCGATCACTATTACCACAAACGAGCAGTGGAATGGCTTTGGATCGACCGGGACGGAAAAGGCGCTGACGCCTCCGAGTTCTATCAACGGAACATCACACAGCGAACCCTTTACGAATTGAACCATGACAAGGTGCGTTGGGCGAATCTCATCTCGCGGATTCAGCCCGGAAATGGTCAGAATCCGATGCCGAACTACGTCCTCATCATCGACGAGGTCAACCGTGCGAACATCTCAAAGGTGCTGGGAGAGATGATTACTCTTCTTGAGGAAGACAAACGAGCCGGTGCAGCGAATGCTCTCGAGGTCACTCTCCCCTATTCCGGCGAAAACTTCTCTCTGCCGTCGAACCTCCACATCGTCGGGACCATGAACACCGCAGACCGTTCCATCGCTATGCTGGACACTGCGCTCCGCCGTCGCTTCACCTTCGAGCATCTCGAACCGAAACCCGATCTTCTTGATCAAACCGTAGCGGATGTATCTCTCGCCTCAGCATTACAAGCGATCAACGATCGGCTCGAATACATGCTGGGCCCCGACCACTTGATCGGCCACGCCTATTTCATGGGCAAAACGAAGAGAGCCGAAATTGACGCCGTCATGTCGCACAAGATCATCCCTCTTCTACGGGAGTATTTCCATGAAGACCTCGACCGCGTGCGAGCAATTCTGGGAGGCACGGACGGATTTATCCAACGTGAAGCGCTGACGCCGCCGCCGGGCTTCGACGATGCTTATGGTGCCCGCTTCAGGTTTACGGACACCTTCGATGGTGGGTATTCGGATCAAGCGTGGCGGGACCTCGTCGGGCGCTCAGCTCCAGAAGAGGTCCCCACCGAGTAATGTCGCGGCATCGACACTTCGAAATGGGAGAATGGTCTCCTATCTCAGTCGGCCAGTCGCCGGATGACATGACCGAATCTGAAGCACAAAAGCTGCTGTCGCTCGCCCGAGCGCGAGCTCGCGCTCTTCGCCTGCCCGAAGATGCGATACTCACACCATCCCACCGCAGTCTGCGAACCAAGCAGGTTTGTGGGTTGATGAGTGTCGGGGCAACTTCTCTCGAAATCTTGCCGAAACTGCGCGACAGCGTTGGTTCGGATCGGCAAGCTCTCATACGAATGCTGTCGATTGCCCACGATCTTCCAATCGATGGCGGTGAAACGGCACATGTCGAACACCCGTCACGAGATCTACTCGACTTTTTCGGCCGCATGTTCCTGAGAAAGCTGTCCGATGCGGCGCGTAGAGGGTTGCCTCGTTCCTACGTGGCGCATGAAGACGATCTTCCGAAGCTTCGCGGTCGTCTCGATATTCAGCGCCAGTTTACCCGGCACGCCGCGCGGTCTGACCGGCTTGCATGTCGTTTCGACGAATTTGCCGCCGACATCCCGGTCAATCGGTTGCTACATGCCTGCCTCGCGCTTCTTCGGTCGCGACTGAGAGTAGACGACGCCGCCCGCTTGATTCGACACCTATCCATTCATTTCGAGGACGTGAGTATCCCTGCCCGTCCCCTCGATGAGCGCTTCACGCTCGATCGCAGCACAGGCAGCGTGCGCGACTGCGTGCCCCTCGCGCGCCTGCTGCTGGCTGCACAACATCAAAACACGCACGCCGGATCGGACGCGGGTTTTGGCCTGATGTTCGCCATGAACGATCTGTTCGAAGCATATGTCGCTCGGCTCGCCCGCCGCGCCTTTGGACAAAGTGCTCGCGTGCAGGCGAAAGAACGCGCCGTAATGACAAATGGTCTCTTTCGTATGAAACCGGATCTGGTTCTCGGGCTCGAAGACGAGACGGTGATCGTCGATACGAAATGGAAACGACTGGAACCGACGAAGAAAAATTTGGGTGTCTCCCAGTCGGACGTCTATCAGATGCTGGCGTATTCGGCCGCATATTCACGTCCCAGCCCCCCTACGCGGCTCATGTTGCTTTTCCCGGAACAGGCCTCTTCGACGGCCCAAATTTATGCGCATTGGGAGGTCGCTGAAACGGGAGTTCCCTTTCAAATCGCATCCTATGATGTCGGCGCACCCGATCCTCATGGAACACGGTTGCGCCAACTGATCACGGGCCGCACCCACATATAAACCGCAATTCGTGGCCACCAATCCGGCTTGAAAACCGGCGTCCTCCCCATCTGCCGCAACGCGGCATCAAATTCGAATTGCGCGGAAACGTCAGGCCGTGATGAAGCCGAGCAAGACGCTCGCTGCCTGCGTGGCGCCCCCGCAACTCTTGGGTTCAACGTTGGCTCGGGGTTGGGTCGAAAACCGTTCGTTATAACGCAGAATGGTCCGTGCAGAGGCGGCTGGTCACGCTGCTCGCAGTCGAAGGCCACCACGACCTGCTCAAAAACGGCGTTTGCGAGTTCCAAATCGATACGCAGGGGCGGTTTTGGCCGCCCGAAACCGACGCACGAAGAAGGCGAGGTTCAAGCGCTCAAAGGTTCCTGTGCGCTAAACTGGATTGCGGTAGAGCGCTTCATACACATAGTCAAGTAGCTCAATCCGCTTGTGAGCACTGTCACACTCAATACGAGTAGACCCGACGACTTCAAATGTTGCCAGGTGCTGATTGTGGTCGAACGTATAGCCGAGTGCTCTAAACCCGGCCTCCGCTCTTTCCTTCAGATCCCGTTTCATATCTCGCGGTGTCACATGAACAGTGACGCAGGCCAGCTGCTTTTCCAGTGCGCTGAAATGCCGATCGACTACCATCTCAAAATCGACAGACGGAAAATCGGTTTTAAGCAGCAGCTCTACGGTTGCAAGATCTGATGTTATGTTTTGCCGCATGAGGGGGATGTAGGCACTGCGATACAAGTAGGCAACACGCTTCAGTTGCGCAACAAAGCTATCCTTTTTTGCTTCAGCTCCGCCACTGAAGCAGTGTCCAAATCTGTCTCCGTTCGACCAATGTTCACATATGTTCCCGAAGCACAATGGGCGA
Source organism: Maritimibacter sp. (assembly GCA_003520545.1). GTDB lineage: Bacteria > Pseudomonadota > Alphaproteobacteria > Rhodobacterales > Rhodobacteraceae > Maritimibacter. The sequence continues at coordinate 35,904 of DOUP01000056.1, forward strand.
CCAAACTGGCCGCCCAAATCATTTTTTATTTATTATACAAATACTTAGCCGATCCGATAGTTCGGGCTTTCGCGCGTGATCTGCACATCGTGGACATGGCTTTCTTTCAGCCCGGCCCCGGTGATTTTCACGAACTTCGCGTTCTTGCGCATTTCCTCGACGGTGGCGCAGCCGGTATAGCCCATGGCCGCCCGCAGACCGCCGACCAACTGGTGAACGACGGTGCCCGCGGACCCTTTGTAAGGCACCTGCCCCTCGATCCCTTCAGGGACGAGTTTGTCCGACGCCGCGTCCTTCTGGAAATACCGGTCCGCCGACCCCCGCGCCATGGCGCCGAGCGACCCCATGCCACGGTAACTCTTGAACGAGCGGCCCTGGTAGAGGATCACTTCGCCCGGGCTTTCGTCGGTGCCTGCGATCATCGACCCGACCATGGCACAGGACGCCCCTGCCGCGATGGCCTTGGCAAAATCGCCCGAGAACTTGATACCGCCGTCCGCAATGACCGGAACGCCGGATTTGTCCGCTTCCTTGGAACTGTCCGAAATCGCGGTGAGCTGCGGCACGCCGACGCCAGCCACCATCCGGGTGGTACAGATGGACCCGGGCCCGATGCCAACCTTCACGCTGTCCGCGCCCGCGTCGATCAGCGCGCGGGTCGCCTCGGCTGTGGCCACGTTACCCGCGATGATCTGAACCTGGTTTGAGATCATCTTGGCCCGTTTCACCGCTTCGATCACGCCTGCCGAATGACCATGCGCCGTGTCGATCACCACGATGTCAACGCCCGCGTCGATCAACGCTTCGGTCCGTTCAAAGCCCGAGTCGCCGACCGAGGTCGCCGCCGCAACACGCAGCCGGCCCAGGTCGTCTTTGCAGGCCGTGGGGTTCAGAACCGCCTGTTCGGTGTCACGAAGCGTGAGCAGCCCCGTGAGCTTGCCGTCCTTGTCCGTCACCAGAAGCTTTTCGATCCGACGCGCGCGCATCAGGCTCTTGGCCTCTTCCCGGTCGGCGGGCTCGCGCAGGATGGCGAGGTTGTCCGAGGTCATCATCGCCTTGACCGGCGTGTCCTCGGACGTCGCGAACCGCATGTCCCGGTTGGTCACGATGCCGACCACGTGGCCGTTTTCGTCGACGACCGGAAAGCCCGTGAAATTGTACCGCTCGATCAATGCCTTGGCGTCCGCCAACGTCTGATCCGCGCGCAGCGTCACCGGGTTGTAGACGATCCCCGATTCAAAGCGTTTGACCCGGCGCACTTCGCGCGCCTGTTCTTCGACCGTCAGGTTCTTGTGGATCACACCGATACCGCCCGCCTGCGCCATGGCAATCGCCATGCGCGCCTCCGTGACAGTGTCCATCGCCGAGGACAGGACCGGAATATTGAGCGTGATCTCTTTCGTGACTTTCGTGCGTGTGTCCGCCGTCGAGGGCAGCACATTGCTCTCGGCCGGAACCAGCAAAACATCGTCGAAAGTAAGCGCCTCGCGAATCTCCATAAGGGCCTCCATTGGAGTGTTCGTTTGGCAGTTTCCTATTTCACGAGGCGGACCGAATGGAAAGGGCTGCGGACACAAAATCTGGTGGGGTCGCACGATTTCCGTGGACGGATCACGCCAACGCGCGACGAAAACCCCATTTCGGAAACCCGATCGTGCGCATCGGACGCATGGAAAGCCCGTGCTTGCGAGCGAGTGCCAGCACTTCCTCCAGATCGTCATAAGAACAGGTCATGCGCGCGTACTTGGGTTGATCCGGGCCAAGGGCATGGCCGCAGAACACGCCGAACCCGCCGTACTTCGACAGCAGCGAGAACCGCTCCTCGTAGTAGGACACCGGAAGATCCGCGCCGGTCCGGTCCAGGTAGCCCATCACGTTGACGTTCACATTGCCCTTGGCGGGATAGATCGCATGCACCGGGATTGCCTGTTCCCCGGCCTCCCGGACCATGGTGAAATGGTCGAGCAACAAACCGGTCAATTGCGGTCGATACTTGAAATACGGATAGGCAAAGCTCGTCACCTTCATCCCGTTCTCGCGCATGATCTTGAGCGCCGGCACGATCTCCTTGGTGATGTAGTCCTGGAAGCTGTGTTCGCTCAGGAATTTGGTCTGCCGGGCGTGGGTCATCGTGTGACAGCCGATCTCATGACCATCGCTTTGAAGATCGCGAAGCTTGGCCCAGCCCTTTTCCTTGATCGCGTCGGGTTTGCCGACAAAGAAAGTGACCTTGGCATCGTACTGATTGAATAGGTCTCGCGCACCATACCAGCCTCGCAAGAACCAATCGTCAAATGTCAGACAAATTCCAGATTTCTGCCCGCCTTCCACGGCGATTCCGTCTGCGTTCCCCACGCTACTGCCCTATGTACGTTCTCTTTAGTTATCTTTGCAGACAACCTAGCGCCGGACCATCGACCTGCCAAAAAAATTTTTCCTCAGGTCATGCTTCGTGCCAGAGTGTTGCGCAGGCGAGTCGGGAAGGGTGGCACGATGACGGATATTGGCACGCGGTTCAGAGCGCTTCACACACCGGGCACGCCTTTCATTCTGGCCAATGCCTGGGACATCGGATCGGCGAAACTCCTGGCCGGACTGGGAGCCCAGGCGATCGGCACCTCGTCCGCCGCCCATGCCTTCACGCTCGGGCGACCGGACGGCGGCACCGTCAGCCGGGACGAAGCCCTCGGCCACGCCGAGGACATCGTGCGCGCAGTCGCGGTTCCGGTCTCGGGCGATTTCGAAAACGGCTTTGCCGACGCACCGGACGAGGTGGCCGAAACCGTGCGCCTGGCTGCGGAGGTGGGACTTGCCGGGATTTCCATCGAGGACACGCGCTTTCCCGGCCAGGAGGCCTATGACGCCGAACTGGCCGCCGAACGCATCAAGGCCGCCAGCGCGGCGGCACGCGCCCTGCCCGGGGATTTCGTGCTGGTGGCCCGCGCCGATGGCGTAATGAACGGCACCTACGACCTGAACGAAGCCCTGAGACGGGTCCGCGCCTTCGACGCTGCGGGGGCCGATTGCCTCTACGTGCCGCTCCCTGGCGGGGCCGAAGCGATCAGGGCAGTCTGTGCGGCAACGACAAAACCCGTAAATGCCCTCGCGGCCGGACCCGACACCACCCTGACACAGGCGGATTTCGCCCGTCTCGGCGTCGCGCGGATCTCGCTCGGGTCCAGCCTCGCGCGCGCCACGCAGCGCCTCGTCGTCGAGGTCGCAGGCGCGATGTTCGACGCTGGGGACTTCTCGGCACTGGCACCTGCAGGCACCAAGATTGATTTCGACGCGTTACTGCACAAAGGAGGCGCTTGAAGCGTTCCGCCCAAAACCCGTGGGTCAGGTTTGGTGCGGAAGACTTCAGCCTTCCTTCGTCACATCGTAGTCGTAAATCCAGTCATAGCGTCTCAGCACGGCCTCGGGCGACACGGCACCGGCCAGCCGCAACGCCGTGTGCCCCGCAAGACGGACAAGCGGGTTCGCGTAGTGATAGTTCTTCGCATTCGCATTGGCCGCCTCGATCACGCGCGCGGCCCGGGTCCGTCGACGTGCTTGATAGAGCGCGGGGCCTTCTTCGATCCCGGCGACCGCCAGGCATTCCGCAAGCACATAAGCGTCTTCCAGCGCCATCACCGCACCCTGCGCCATGAACGGCAACGTCGGATGGGCGGCATCGCCCAGGATCACCGACCGTCCCTTGTGCCATTGATCGGCCACGGGATGGCGGAAGAGACCCCAGATATTGACCCTCTCGACCCGCTCCAAAAGCGCACGCGGGGTGGCGGCGAACCCGGCAAAGGCTCGGCGCAGGTTGGCAGGATCGTCCTCGTGGTTCCACCCTTCGTCCACCCAGCCCGCGCGTTCTTCGACGGCGACGATGTTGACCTCCCGCCCGTCGCGCAGCGGGTAGCTCACC
>DOUP01000123.1 GCA_003520545.1 Maritimibacter sp.
TCCATCTGGGCGATGATCTGTTCGATTGGCCCGCCGGGGACGAATTGGGTCAGTGTGAAGTTGATGACCATGATCCCGAACAATGTCGGGATGATGAGCAGCAATCTGCGGAGAATATACGCGCCCATTGGCTCTTTCGTCGTTAGCGCAGTTCGCCTGCGTCTTTCAGTGCCTGATGCTTCTCGGCGTTATACCACCAGAAGTCGAGGTATCCGAGGCCGAGCGGCGGGATCGTGTCCGGTTTCTCGTAGATGTCCCAATAGGCAACCGTATGCACCGGCTTGTACCACTGCGGCACGATGAAGCCGATGGACCGCAGCGTTCGGTCGAGCGCATGGGTTGCCGTCTCCAGCTCTTCGAGCGTTTTCGCTTCCACGACCTGCGGCAGGATCCTGTCCACCGCCTCGTTGCGCAGGCGCATGAGGTTGCGGGAGCTGTCGTCGGCGGTCTTGGAGGCGAACCATTGCTCCAACCCGATGCCCGGCTCGAAACCCATCTGGAACGAGTGGCTGACGAGGTCGAAATCGCCCGCGCGCCGGTTTTCAACGTATTGCGCGGTGTCGACGCGTTCGATTTTCGCATTCACACCAAGCTGTTGCAGGTTCTCGACATATGGGTTCAGGATGCGGTCGAAGGTCGGGTCATAGGCGAGGATTTCCATGGAAAGCACCTGCCCGTCCTTGCGCCGGATGCCGTCGTCGCCGGGTACCCAGCCCGCGTCCTCCAGAATCTGACCTGCCGCGCGGTAGACACGGCGGTCCGGGCGGTTGCTGTCGGGAGAGTTGACCTGGGGCATGGGGGCCTCTTCGGTCAGGATCGCCTCATTCAGAAGCCCCTCGTCCACGAGCGGTTGCAGGATCGCCAGCTCGCCTTCGGAGGGCGTGCCCGTGGCGGCGAGGTCGGTGCCCGGCCAGAAGCTGTCGACCCGGTCATAGAGGCCGTAAAACAGCGCCTTGTTCGACCATTCGAAGTTGAAGACCATCGAAATGGCGTCGCGCACGCGCTTGTCCTGCCAAGTCTTGCGGTCGAGGTTGAAAACGAACGCCTGCGCCGTGCCGACCGTGCCGTCCGGGATCTCTTCCTTGATGACGTTGCCTTCGTTCAGGGCCGGGAAGTTGTATCCGGTCGCCCAGATCAGCGAGGAGTTCTCGACCCGGTACGTAAAGGCCCCGGCCTTGAAAGCTTCGAAGGCGGCCTGGCTGTCGGCGAAACTTTCGACCCGGATTTCATCGAAATTGTTGCGCCCGATCTGCAGCGGATGTTCCGCGCCCCAGTAGTCGGGGTTGCGGGCATAGACGACCTGCCGATTGAAGTCCTTGGATTTCAGAACATAGGCACCCGTGGACATGAAGGGCTCTTCCGAGCTCTCATCCAGCCGCGCGCCGGTTTCTTCGAACCACGCTTTCGAGAAAACGGGGGTGCCGCCCGCGAACCCGATGCGTTCCCGGATCGGCGCGTCGTCGGTGAAGGTGAACTTGATCGTGTAGTCGTCGATCAGATCGACGTCCTCGATGAAGCCTTCGACGATGCGGCGGTATTCGGTGATGCCCTGTTCCAAGAACAGATTGAAAGAGAACGCGATATCCTCGGCGGTCATCGGCGTGCCGTTGGAGAATGTCACGTCATCGCGCAGGTTGAAGGTCACCCATTTGAGGTCCTCGGGGTATTCCATCGTCGTGCAGAGGAAACAGTAAAGACCGTAGGGGTCATCCAACGTGCTCTCTACAATGGATTCCGACCCGATGGTGGTGAGGGCCGCGACCACACCCTTGCGCGAGTAGGGGTTGAAGCTGTCGAAAGACCCGGTATCGGAGATCGAGATTTCGCCGCCCTTGGGGGCGTCCGGGTTCACGTAGTCCAGATGCTCCATGTCCGGGCCATATCTGACCTCGCCGAAGTTGGAATACGCGTGCGTGACCGTCGTGTCCTGGGATAACGCATATCCCGTCGTGGCGAGAAGCCCGGCGGCGGCCAAGGCGAAGGCGGTCAAGGCGCTTGTGTTTCGGCTTTGGGCTTTGGCGTGGGCGGTGGCGCGCGAACGGGACGGCGTCATGGGCTCTCCTGACAAGGATTTCACGGTTTGGAACAAGCTAAAGCGCGGATTGCTCCACATTCAAGGCGAGAATTCGTGAACAGGATTGCAGGCGGATTACAGACGAATGAAAAAGGGCCGCGTCGCGGCTGCGACACGGCCCTTGGAATGTCTGCCCGGTCGGTGCCGGGGCTTACTGTTCTTGCAGGTAAGCGATCAGGTTGGCGCGGTCTTCGATGTCTTTCAGACCGGCAAAGGACATCTTGGTGCCGCTGATGTCCTGACGCGGGTTTTCGAGGAAGGCGTTGAGCTCTTCCGGGGTCCAGGCGCCTTCGACAGCGGTCATCGCATCAGAGTAGCCGAAGCCATCGACCGCGGCGACTTCGCGGCCAACCACACCGTCGAGGTGCGGGCCGGTGCCGTTGGAGCCGTCGAGCTTGTGGCAGGACTTGCATTTGTTGAACACGCGCTCGCCCGCGCCGGCGTCGGCGGCCGCGAAGACCTCTTCGAAGCTCACTTCGACTTCTTCTTCGGCTTCCCCGCCCGCGTCGCCTTCGAGCGATGCGATGACGTAGCCTTGGGTCGGACCGTGGTCCTCGCCCTCATCACCGTGGGCTTCGGCCACGTCGGTGTGATAGAGCGCCTCAGCGGCCCAATTGGAGAAGAGGAAGATCAAGAGCGCGGCGCAGACAGCGGCGCCAGCCTTGGTGAAGGTCATTGTGTCGAACATGTCGCGTTCCGTCTCATCCAAAGTTAAAAGCCTTCTAGCCGCTTCCCTTGTGACATTTCAAGCGATATGACGCCGCACTACGGGTGTAATGCACCTAATTCGCAGGAGAATGGCACAAATGACCGGTCGGATCGCATTTCAGGGGGACCCTGGCGCCTATTCACACGAGGCTTGTATCGCTGCACGCCCGGATCTTGAGCCCATGCCGTGTGAGACGTTCGAGGACGTGATTGCCGCGGTGCGGTCAGGTGCGGCAGAGCAGGCGATGCTGCCGATTGAAAACTCGACCTATGGCCGCGTGGCCGATATTCACCGCCTTCTGCCCGAAAGTGGCCTGCATGTTCTGGACGAAGCCTTTGTGCGGGTGCGTATCAGCCTGTTGGGCCTGCCCGGAAGTAAAGTCAGCGACATCAATCTGGTGCGCGCGCATCTGGTGTTGTTGCCGCAATCGGCGAATTTTTTGGCCAAACATAAGATCAAAGGCGTTGCTGCTGCCGACAGTGCGGGGGCGGCGGGCAAGCTTGCCGAGGCCAAAACGCCGGGCGAAGGGGTCTTGGCCTCGGCTCTGGCCGGTCAGATCTACGGGTTGGATGTGTTGGCCGAGGATGTCGAAGACCACGGCCATAACACCACGCGGTTTGTGATTATGGGCCGCGAACCGAACCACACAAGGCGCGGTGACCACGGCATGATCACCACCTTTGTCTTTCAGGTGCGCAACATCCCAGCCGCGCTTTATAAGGCGATGGGCGGATTTGCGACCAATGGTGTGAACATGACCAAGCTGGAAAGCTATATGGTTGACGGATCCTTTACCGCCACCCGCTTTTACGCCGATATCGACGGCCACCCGGAGGATGCGAATGTGAAGCGCGCGCTGGACGAGTTGGACCACTTCACCGAAACGGTGGATATTCTGGGTGTCTACCCGCGCGATCCAAGCCGGGATTGAAACCCGAGACTGAACCGGGTGTGACGCGCCGGTGATTGGCGATGGGGTCAGATCAGGCCCGCGATTTGGCCTGATCTTCAATATTCTGCGCAAAATCTGCGACCCGGCGGCGGAATTTCTTCACCATATTTCCCCGCGCCAGCTTCATGGATTGCAACAAAAGCCGCGCTGGAATGGATTTCGGCTTCAGGTCCAGAACCAGATCCAGACGGGTGCGGTTTGGCGACAAGGCCATCAATTCAACCTGAACAGTTGCCTCGATCCCCGACACTTTTGACAAGAGCGTCACCCCGTGCGGGGCATCATATCCGATCAGTTGCATATTGGCTTCGCGGTCTCGGTTGCGAAACGGAAACTTGGCTTGCCAAGACATGCCTGCGCCCGGCGCCGACAGGTTGTCGGCGCGCACAACCTCTGCCCCACGTCGCAGCGCGGCCCGTTCTAAGCCATCAAAATCGGATACAGAGGCAAAGACATGTTCGATGTCAGCGGCGATATCTTCGCGGGTGGTGAACTTCATATTTGCCTCTCAGTGGATGGTGACGCAGGGTAAGCCCCCGTGCTATATTTTATGTGCCTTAACTTGCGTTTAATCGAGCCGATCCGCAAGCCAGTTTCGCAACAAGAAATGTGCAATTGACCCGGGACGCGCGGGCAAAAGACCGGGGTTTCCCCCGGCAAAGGAGGTCATGGCCTCTTCGCGGGTGATCCATAAGGCGTCTTCCAGCTCGTGCGGGTCCAGTGTGATTTCATCGCTCAGGGCTTCGCCTTGGGTGCCGATCATCAAGGATGCGGGGAACGGCCAGGGTTGCGACGCGAGGTATGACACCTCACCGACCTGAATGTTGGTTTCTTCCAGCACTTCGCGGCGGGTTGCGGCCTCAATCGTTTCGCCGGGCTCCATGAACCCTGCGAGCAAGGAATACATGCCTTCTGGCCATCCAGGGGACCGCCCCAATAAGACGCGGTTCCCATGGGTGATCAGCATGATGACAACGGGATCGGTGCGCGGGAAATGGAACCGCCCGCAGGCAGGGCAATCGCGTTGCCACCCGGCCTGTGCCATGTCGGATTTCTCGCCACAGGCTGCGCAAAATTGATGGCTGCGATGCCATTCCAAAATGGCACGCGCGGTGGCGGCAATCTCGGCTTCTTTGGGGGACAGCGCGGTCAGCATCATTCGGATTTCCATGAATCCGGTGCCTTCCTCTGCCTGCGGATGGGGGTGTGTTTCGGTGTCTAGAAATGTGTTTGTCAGATCTGAATTTGCCCCCTCCCAATCGGGAATACTGCAGGCAAAAATGGCTTGCCCTTCGGACAGTCCAAGAAAAACGGGCGGATCATTGCGTTTTGCAATAATCGGATGCGTTTCGCCAACCATCACCAAGTTATACGCCCCTTGGCCGCCTGTTTTCACCAAAGGTTTGCCCCGCCAAATCGGTAGAAATTGCCCAGTTTTTTGCAGCTCTTTCAGTTGCGCCTTATCGGACCTGACGGTGGCGGCGCGATCAAGAAGACCAGCGCCAAGGCTTACAGTTTCAGATAATTTCATCGGTATTTCCGTATTTTACTGAAGAAATGAGCTGGGTTTCCATATTTGTTAACATAGAAAAGGAACATCCTTGGGTAGAGTTTGACAGTTTCACTCATCTTTTACTGGTGAGTGTCGCAGATCGACGGTAAGCTGGCTTTGCAAAACAATAATCTTGATGCAGCGAATGGCCTTTTGAATGCCTAACGCAGCTTCAGAAAATGGGAAAGGTGCAAAGGCGTGTCGGATGCCTTGGCAGATCAGCTCGACCAGACGGACCACCACACTGGCGTCTGTCGTATGCGGGTGCGCCTGTTGGCGACCACTGATCTGCATATGCATATCCTGCCCTATGATTACCTGACCGATTTGCCCACCGGGCGCTGGGGCCTGTCGCAGACCGCCAGACTTATACAACAGGCCCGGACGGAAGAACGCAATTGTCTGCTGCTTGATGCGGGCGACTTTCTGCATGGAACGGCAATGGGGGATTTTGTCGTGGACAGCGCCCATAGCGCTGTGCGTGCAACTGCGGGGGATGGCCCTGTCCACCCAATGATCGCGGCGATGAACCACCTGCGGTATGATGCGGCAACTTTGGGAAATCATGATTTCGATCGGGGTGTTGATGTACTTTTGTCCGCCATTGAACAGGCCGATTTCCCCATCGTCTCGTCCAATACCGTCCTTGAAAAGGGCAACCAACCTATTCACGACAGCACCTTTGTGCCCCCTTACGCGATCATCAATCGGGCGTTTGAAAACAACTTTGGCGAACAGCAATTGGTGCGCATCGGGGTGATCGGCTTTTTGCCGCCAAACTCGATCCACGCAGGGGCCGATCAAGGCCTTACCCCGGAAACGCGCGATATTATCGAGGCCGCCAAATCCTTTGTGCCCCGGCTGCGCGCCAAAGGGGTCGATCTTGTGGTGGCGGTGGCGCATACGGGCATTGGCGCTGCGCCCCACACCCCCGGCATGGAAAATGCAATTGTCCCCCTTTGTGAGATCGAGGGGATCGACGCAGTGATCGGCGGGCATTCGCATCAGATTTTCCCGCGCCCCGAAACCGGCACGCCCCCATCGGAACATCAATGGTTTGATCAGGCCGAGGTGGACAGCGCTCGTGGCTTGGTCAACGGGGTGCCGGTGGTCATTCCGGGTTTCTGGGGGTCACACCTTGGGGTGATTGATCTGGAATTGGAAGAACACCCGGATGGATGGGCCATTGTCACGCCGCCTAGGGCCGCCCCCGCGTCTTCATTGCGGGAAGTCAGCAATGAAGATAGCCAAGCGATAGAGCCGGTCACGCCAGAGTTCTCCGAACTGCTCGGGCAGCTTCATG
>DOUP01000021.1 GCA_003520545.1 Maritimibacter sp.
GCGTTTATTGAAGGGCGTGGGGTGGGGCGTTAAAGTGCTGCTTTACGGCCACCCAGATCAAATGCCGCCCGATGCGCGCAAAAACTATGATGGCTGGTTGGGCATGGGCGATGTCTCTCCGCTTCACTTGGGCGACATTCCTCATCCTTTTCCGCAAAGCGATTTGACGATTGATGCGCTTTTTGGCACGGGCCTGACGCGACCGCTGGAGAAACCTTTAGCGCAGATCTTAAGCACAGAGTTAGGCGCCTTCTCTGTGTGTAAACGGATTGTCGCAATTGATGCGCCATCGGGGCTGTGCATGGACAGCGGTCGCTTTCTTGCGGACGCGGGGCCTTTGACTGCCGATTTAACAGTCAGCTTTCATAAAATGAAGCTGGGCCATGTTCTGGCCGAGGGGCCAATGGCGTGTGGTCAAACCGTGGTTGTGGATATCGGGCTGGCGCAAAGCAACGATCAGGGCCGCTTATCCAGATCCTTACAAACCAATGTGAATGAAGGTGCAATGCTGGTTGATGCGCAAACGTTGGGTGGCGTTGATAAATTGGATACCTATTTACATTCCGGGCATAAATTTGATCACGGCCATGCCCTGATACTGTCAGGTGGATTTGGCAAAACGGGCGCGGCACGCCTTGCGGCGCGCGGTGCCCTAAGGGTGGGCGCGGGCGTGGTCACCTTGGGCGTACCGCCTTCCGCGCGTATGGAAGTGGCCTGCCAGATCACTGCAATCATGCAATCGCGTGTTTCCGATGCCAGTGAGCTAAAGCAAAAATTGCTGGACAAAAGGATCAACGCAATTTGTTTGGGGCCAGGATTGGGGTTCGACCGCGCGCAGGCTTTGGTTCCGACCAGTCTTGTTGACAAAATTCCATGTGTTCTCGACGCAGATGCATTGTCCGCATTTGTCGATGATCCAGAGGCCCTGTTTCAGATGCTACATCCAAACGTCGTGTTGACTCCCCATGCTGGAGAGTTTGCGCGGCTCTTTCCAGACCTGTCCCAGCGGCTAAGCGGGCCCAGCAAGACAGGGCCCGCCTTTTCCAAGGTTGATGCAGCACTCGTGGCGGCCAAGCGTGCCGGATGTGTGGTGCTTTTTAAAGGGGCTGATACTGTTATTGCATCGTCGGACGGCCGCTATGCTGTCCACTCTGCTCATTATGAACGGTCGGTGCCTTGGTTGGCGACCGCTGGTGCAGGGGATGTGTTGTCGGGGATCATCACAGGATTGCTGGCACGCGGGTTCTCGCCGCTTAAAGCGGCATCAGCGGGTGCATTTCTTCATGTAGAAGCGGCCAGATTGTTCGGCCCTGGTCTCATTGCAGAAGATCTGGCCGAGTTTCTGCCAAAGGTCTTCAGGTCACTGCGGCATCAAGCAACTGCGAGTTCTGCGCCATCTGCATAAATCACATGGCTGCGATCAAAGACCAAACAATACAGCGGGGTGTTTTCCAGTTTGCAGTGCATATCCTGAGCCATAAGGCGTGCTGTCCCAAAAATCGGCCCTTCTTCGCGCATCAAGAAGGGCTGCCCCACCGAAACGCGCATATCGCGTGTGTCAATCGGCATTGAACTTTGACCCCTTATCGGCATCCAATGTTGCCCCCCTTGAGCTGAGCAGGCCCGGCGCAGCGTAGTCTTCATATAACGCAGCAGTGACGGGCCTGCGTGGTTTCGGATTAGCGTTACGCCCGGTTTTTGAAGCGCCAGCTTTCGTTGCCGGTTTCGACGATTTCGCAATGGTGGGTAAGCCGGTCGAGCAGTGCGGTTGTCATTTTGGCATCCCCAAAGACACTGGGCCATTCCCCGAAGGCCAGGTTGGTGGTGACGATGATCGAAGTGCGTTCGTAGAGCTTGCTGATCAGATGGAACAGAAGCTGGCCGCCGGTCTGGGCGAAGGGCAGATAACCCAACTCATCGAGGATCAGGAAGTCGAGCCGGGAGATGAGATCGGCGGTTCGGCCTTGCCGTTCTGCGCGGGCTTCGGCGTCAAGCTTGTTCACCAGATCGACGACATTGAAGAAGCGGCCCCGGCGCCCGGCCCGGATGCAGGTGCGGGCGATGCTGACGGCAAGATGGGTTTTGCCAGTGCCTGTTCCGCCGATCAGCACGAGGTTGCGCTGATGGTCCAGGAAGTCTCCCGTGGCCAAGTCGCGGATCAGCGTCTCGTTGACCTCGGCCGTCTCAAAATCGAACTCTTCCAGCTCCTTGGCCAGAGGCAGTTTGGCGATGGTCATCTGGTATTTGACCGACCGGGCCTGCTTCTCGCGGATCTCGGCGGTCAGCAGATCGCCGATGATCTGTTGCGGCTGATGCTGGCGTTTGACGGCGGTGGTCAGGACCTCGTCATAGGCGGCCCTCATCCCGTAGAGCTTCAGCTTTCCCATCGCGTCTATCACGTCGGATCGTTCCATCTGTCTGTCTCCTCAGGCTGTCATATCGGTTGCAGTCGGCAATTGGCTCACAGGCCAGTCGCAGGGCGTCCGGGGTGGTAATGGTCAAGGGCGGTGGCGGCTCGCGATGCCGAGCCAGGATGTTCAGCACGACACCGGCGGAATGGACGTTGTGCGATAAAGCTTCCGCACAGGCCGCTTCTACGGCATCGATCCCATCGGTCAGCACAGCGCTAAGGATGTCGACCATCTGCCGGTCGCCGCCGGGCTGACGTTCCAGCTTGCGCTGCACACAGCGGATCGCAATCGGCAGGTCCCATTCCTTGAAGGGTGCGCCATTACGAAGGGCACCGGGTTTGCGGGCCAGAACAGGTATGTAATGCAGGGGGTCGAAGATCGTTTTGTCACGCCCGAACGCACGCGCGTGTTGCCCGACAATCCGGCCATCCTGCCAACATTCGAGACGATCAGCGTAAGCCCTGATCTCGACGGGGCGCCCGACCGCCCGGGCATCGACAGAGTATCTGTTCTTATCGAAGCGGATAAGACAGGTCTTTGACACCGACGCTGGAACTGCGTGGAATCCATCAAACGGGCCAACATACGGCACCAGGCTCGGGCGCTCTTCTTCGAACACCTCCCAGATCGTCTTGTCCCGCATTTCCGGGTGTTTGTTTGCCCTCGCATAGGCCAGGCATCGATCCTCCAGCCACGCATTCAGCTCGGCATAGGATTTGAACTTCGGGCGCGGCACGAAGAAGCGCCGCCGAAGCACACCCACCTGGTTCTCGACTTGGCCTTTCTCCCAGCCTGAGGCCGGGGTGCAGGCAACAGGATCGACCAGATAGTGCCCGCACATCTGTTGGAACCGGCGATTATAGGCCCGATCTTTGCCGACAAAGATCGCATCGACCACTGTCTTCATATTATCGTAGATGCCCCGTGCACACGCCCCACCAAAGAAGGCAAACGCCTTGTCATGGGCGTCGAACACCATCTCCTGGCTCTCGCGCGGATAAGCCCGAACATACGGCATCCGGCTGTGGCTCAGGCGAACATGCGCGACCTTCACCGTCACAGTTGCCCCGTCGAGGATGACGATCTCATGGCTCCAGTCGAACTGGTAAGCCTCGCCGGGATCAAAGCTCAGCGGAACATACGCCGCTGCAGATGCCTCCCGTGTCGCCTTCGACCAACTGGCCGCATATCGACGAACCGCATCGTAACTGCCGTCATAGCCGCGATTGCGCAGTTCTTCGTAGACCCGGACAAGTGTCAGACGCTGGCGCTTGGGCTGCCGGGCGTTCTCGGCCAGCATCTCGTCCAGGTCGGAGCGCCAGGGATCGATCTTCGGCCGCGGCTGCGTCGACCGGTCATAGCTGAACTCCGTCGCACCCGACCGCACCACCTTGCGCACCGTGTTCCGCGACACCCGCAGCTCACGGCAGATCTGCTTGATCGACTTCCCCTGGATGAAATATGCCCGCCTGATCTTCGCAATCGTTTCCACAACCAACATCCCCAACGCGCTCCCTCAATCCTTTGAGGAAGACTCTGAAACGAAATATCAGGGGGGTCACTTTTGGACGCCGATTACCCCAATACAGGGGTCAATCTTGCATGCCGTTCCACATATCGCGTGCGGGGCGGTTGGTGCCAAAGCTGTGTTTTTCGACAATTGAACTTTCGCCAGTGTGTTGAAGGAGGCCGCGCAGCGGCTGTGCGCCGACATCTCGTGTGATGACTTTATCGCCGACCCGCAGGTCTTCGACCGCGACTTCTCCGCGCAAGGTTAGCACAATGGTGCCCCTTGCAAGACCTGCATTTGTTTCTGAGGTTGCTTTGAACTCAGCAGTATTTGCTTGAAAAGTCATGGCAGCTTTTTCTCTTTCGCGTAATCCCTGCAGTAACCATTCGTTGAGAATTGGGGCGGAAATGGGGCAGGGATTAGGAAAGTTAACGAAACTGTTTATGCGGTGGGTCTAATGATCCTCCCAATACCCGACTGTTTCCTTCTTGCTGGGTTTTAGGGCCGAAAGCATGGTCGAGGTCATATCAATCCCCCCGACACGAACAAGATGGCGCTTGTCAAAATGCAGCTGAAACAGCGTAACAGTCCCTTCTTGCAAGCTATGTTCGCGCGGCGTTCGGAAAATTTTACCATCTAAAAGCCGCTGTGCGGATACAAGAGCTTTGTCCCGCCCGAACATTACGCGTGCCATCCAGCCGCGAATGACAACGGGCTGGTTCGGTGCCACAAAAAATGCATCACTCTCGTCGCCGTCCCAAAGCGCAGAGGGGCAGATCCTGACCATGTCACGTAAATGCATGCGTTTTTTTGAAATAGCCCTTAGGCGAACGATACCTATGTCGGCGGCGACCAATCGCTCGCCGGCCTTGATCTCTTCGATCGGCTTTTCACCGGTTAGGGTAAGAACCCGCGCGCCAGCGCTGAGCCCAGAGGAATATATATGACGGACCTGTCGGCCATTAGCCGAAACAAGCCCCCGCGCTTGAAGCGTCATGGTGCACCACCTGCATCTTTTTTTGTTTTCGCCCTCTTTCGGGGCTCTGCTCTTTTGTAGCGATGATAGGGCAACAAACCGTTAAGCGCGACGTTTTTTTGACGGAGGATAGGAAAAACGCGCGCATTTATGCGAAAGGGGCATATAGGCGTGTTTTTCCTCTCGCATCCGCCTTTGACCTTTGCTAGAAGGACGCGAATTCGGCGGCCCCTTTGTCAGACTGGCATGGCTGCCGACTAGGTTTTGCGGGTGTGGCGGAATTGGTAGACGCACCAGATTTAGGTTCTGGCGCCTATGGCGTGGGGGTTCGAGTCCCTTCACCCGCACCAAAGATGATAAAGGACAACGACATGCAGGTCACCGAGACCCTGAACGAAGGCTTGAAACGCGGTTATAAGATCGTGGTTCCTGCCGCGGATCTGGACGCCAAAGTCAATGAAAAGCTGGTTGAAGCGCAGCCGGAAGTGGAGATGAAAGGTTTCCGCAAGGGCAAGGTGCCGATGGCGCTTTTGAAAAAGCAGTTTGGTCAACGCCTGATGGGTGAAGCCATGCAAGAAGCTGTTGATGGTGCGATGAACAAGCACTTTGAAGACAGCGGCGACCGTCCGGCCCTTCAGCCTGATGTGAAGATGACCAATGAAGATTGGAAAGAGGGCGACGACATCGAGGTCGACATGTCCTATGAGGCGCTGCCTGCCATTCCAGAGGTTGATCTGAAAGGCATTAAGCTTGAGAAGCTGGTTGTGAAAGCCGCTGAAGCCGATGTTGACGAAGCTCTGGCCAATCTGGCTGAGACGGCTCAAGACTTTAAAGACCGCAAAAAAGGGTCGAAAGCCAAAGACGGTGATCAGGTTGTAATCGACTTCTTGGGTAAAGTTGACGGCGAAGCCTTTGACGGTGGCGCCGCTGAGGATTACCCTCTGACTTTGGGCTCAGGCAGCTTTATTCCTGGCTTTGAAGAGCAGTTGGTTGGCGTGAAAGCCGGCGACGAGCTGGACGTTAAAGTGACGTTCCCAGCCGAATACGGTGCCGAGAACCTCGCAGGCAAAGACGCTGTTTTCACATGCACTGTGAAAGAAGTAAAAGAGCCTGTAGCCGCTGAAATCAATGATGAGCTGGCGACCAAATTTGGTGCAGAAGACCTTGCTGGTCTGAAAGGCCAAATCAGCGAACGTTTGGAAGCTGAATTTGGTGGTGCTGCACGCGCCGTGATGAAGCGCGGCCTGCTTGATGAGCTGGACAAACTGGTTGAATTTGAACTGCCACCATCCCTTTTGGACGCTGAAGCCAACCAAATCGCGCATCAGCTGTGGCACGAAGAAAACCCTGACGTTCAGGGGCACGACCACCCGGAAATCGAGCCGACTGAAGAGCATAAAACCTTGGCAGCGCGCCGTGTGCGTCTTGGTCTATTGTTGGCTGAATTGGGTCAAAAAGCTAAAGTGGAAGTGTCGGATGCCGACTTCACTCAGGCTGTTATGAACCAAGCGCGTCAATATCCGGGCCAAGAGCGTCAGTTCTTTGAATTTGTTCAGCAAAACCCACAGATGCGCCAGCAAATTCAAGCACCATTGTTCGAAGATAAAGTCATCGA
Organism: Maritimibacter sp.; assembly: GCA_003520545.1. Lineage (GTDB taxonomy): Bacteria > Pseudomonadota > Alphaproteobacteria > Rhodobacterales > Rhodobacteraceae > Maritimibacter. The sequence continues at coordinate 6,513 of DOUP01000021.1, forward strand.
CTATATCGTTGAGCTGGCAGAAGTGTCAGAAAAAGAAGTGTCAAAAGATGATCTTCAAAAAGCTGTGGAAGCTCTTGAAGAAGAATAAGACGATCGACATGATTTGCAAAAGGTCGCCCACTGGGCGGCCTTTTTTACATTGGGGAAAGGTTATTGCTGATCCGAATGAGGCTGCCAAAGTAGCGAGCGCTGTTAATACCAGCTATGGCGTTTCAGAATAACTGAAGCAGTTTGCGCCGATTGAAATCAAAACAAGCGTCTAAATAATCAGCAGTTGTCAGATGTTCGGCGCACGGCCTTATCGTTGCGCCCGTGCCTGCTCCAACCGGTTAAGCGTCGCCTCAATGTCATCAAAAGGCAGGCCTGACAGCGCTTCCAACTCCATATCCCACCATGCCACATCCAACAGGCGCTGGATGATTCCAGCATCAAAACGGTAGCGCAGGATTTTGGCAGGGCTTCCCACAACAATTGCATATGGCGGTACATCTTTGGTTACAACGGCACCGGCGCCGATAATGGCGCCATGCCCGACTGTTACGCCCCTAAGGATAACAGCGTTTAGCCCAATCCAGACATCATTTCCCACAATGGCGCCGGGCTTTTCGTCGAAATCACACCGTTCAAGCCTGTCCCAGGCCTCTTGATTTGCGAAATGATGTTTGGAGTATTGGAAGGGGTGGGTGCTAAGAAAGTCGACGGGATGTTCAATCGGGCCAATTTCTACAAATCGCGCAACCGAACAGAAGCGCCCCAATTGGCAGCTGCGCGCAAGGGTGGATAGCTCTGAAAGGTACGACATCCGCCCCATGGAAGCGTGGTCGGCCACTCTGGAAAAGCGTTCCAGCCGAACCGGAGCCTCAATCTGTGCAGAGCGCGCCACCTGACTGCGCCCGTGGAATACATTCTTCATCGCCTAGCCCCAACTTTTCAAATGAGTTTACCCGTATGCGGCGGCTAAAAACAGACTCCAATGCAGAAAGAAAGCGAATTGCCTGTGAAAGTACGTCCTTACCCGGAGCGCAGCCCGGTTTCCACCAAAAGGCCCAACCGCTTGGCTTCGTAATAATATCCGCGCGCATACCATTTCATCGCCATCTCAATATTGCCACCTGAGACCAGATATGCGCCTTTTAGATACTTCCCGGCGTATTTCAGGTTTGTGTCCGCGTCTAATAATTCATTAGCAGGGCCGCGGTGGCCCATTG
>DOUP01000181.1 GCA_003520545.1 Maritimibacter sp.
CTCTCTCCCCCGGACAAGGTGCCCGCATTGCGGCTCAGGGTCAGGTACTCAAGACCGACATTGTTCAGGAACCCAAGGCGTTCGCGAATTTCCTTGAGGATCGCGCGGGCGATCTCGTTCTTCTGGGCCGTGAGGCTTTCCGGCACGGTGCCGCACCAATCGTAAGCCTCCTTGATCGACATCTCGACAACCTTGCCGATATGCAACCCGGCGATCCTCACCGCCAGCGCCTCTTCACGCAGACGGTAGCCACCGCAGGCGCCACAGGGGCGGTTGTTCTGGTAGCGCTCGAACTCTTCCCGGACCCAGTTGGAATCCGTCTCCCGGTAACGCCGCTCCATGTTCGGCACCACGCCTTCAAAGGGACGCGTGACTTCGTAGACCCGCCCACCTTCGTCGAAGCGGAACTTGATCTCTTCGTCACCGGAGCCGTAGAGGAACACTTGCTGTACATGTTTGGGCAGCTCTTTCCACGGCGTCTTCTGATCGAACTCGTAATGGCGCGCGATGGATTCGATGGTCTGCCGGAAATAGGGGGATTTGCCCTTGCGCCACGGGGCGATCGCACCATCGTAAACCTGTAGCGTTGCATCCGGCACCACGAGGCGTTCGTCGAAGAAAAGCTCCTGACCCAGACCGTCACAGGTCGGACAGGCCCCGAAAGGCGCGTTGAAGGAAAACAGGCGCGGCTCGATCTCGGGGATGGTGAAGCCCGACACCGGGCAAGCGAAGTTTTCCGAGAACGTCATGCGTTCCGGTTCGCCCTCTTTCGGTGCGGTTTCCAGAATGGCGATCCCGTCGGCGAGGTCCAAAGCGGTGCGGAAACTGTCCGCCAACCGTTGTTCCATCCCCTCCCGCACGACGATCCGATCAACGACCACGTCGATGTCATGGCGGAACTTCTTGTCGAGCGTCGGGGCATCCTCCAGCTCGTAGAACGCGCCGTCCACTTTCACACGCTGGAACCCCTGCTTGCGCAGTTCCAGCATTTCCTTTCGATACTCGCCCTTCCGGTCGCGCACGATGGGCGCAAGGAGATAGGCGCGCGTGCCCTCCTCCATCGTCATCACGCGATCCACCATGTCCTGCACCTGCTGTGCTTCGATGGGCAGACCGGTGGCGGGCGAATAAGGCGTGCCAGCGCGGGCAAAGAGCAGGCGAAGGTAGTCGTAAATCTCGGTCACCGTGCCGACCGTGGAGCGCGGGTTTTTCGATGTGGTCTTCTGTTCGATGGAAATCGCAGGAGACAGCCCCGCGATATGATCGACATCCGGCTTTTCCATCATGTCGAGGAACTGGCGCGCATAGGCCGACAGCGATTCCACGTAGCGGCGCTGCCCCTCGGCATAGATCGTATCGAAGGCCAGGGACGACTTGCCCGACCCCGACAGGCCGGTGATCACCACCAACTCGTCGCGCGGAATATCCACGTCGATGCTCTTGAGATTATGCTCGCGCGCGCCGCGCACTTCGATGAACTTCAGTTCAGCCATGGACCACCTCGGAAAGACAGATCCATAGATAGTGCATGAGGCCGCAGGCGCAAACGAAAAATGAGAACGAAGTGTGAACCTCCTGGGCGAACGCTTTTCCTAGCCACGGGCTTTCGGCGAGGCTTTTTGCAAAAGCGTTTTCTGCGGGGATTTTTCCATGCTGCGACTTGTCGCCACCACGCTTGTTTTCCTTGGCCTTTCGCTGACCGCACAGGTCCAGGAGCGGGTCAACGCGATCCTCGTTCTGGTTGGCTCCGGCTCGATGTGGGGCCAGATCGACGGTGTAAACAAGATCGTGATTGCGCGGGATATGGTGGGCGACTTGCTCGCCACCCTGCCCGGCGACCAAGCGTTGGGGCTGATGGCCTACTGGCACCCGGCCAAGGGCGATTGCGGCGACATCGAACGACTGGCCGAACCCGGCAGGGTTGCGCGCGACGACGTCGACGACCACTTTGCGCGTAACGGCTCGCGTGTCAGGTTCAACCTTCCGGAAACCTCCATTTCGTATGTGCTGCGCTACAACATGGAGGGCAATGTGGACCTCATCCTGGCCACCTCGCTCGTCGCGGTCGAGCAAGTGTCAGAGAGGGGCTTGTAATATTCAAAAACATGAATATAATCTTCTGCAACGAAGACAAGCTGGCTCCTCCTCCTCCCGGAGCCGCCATCGAAAGGAACAGACATGTTGAACCGCTTGATGGGCGCCGCGCGCCCGCAACAACCCGGATTGTCCGCGAAAGATGCCGTGGAAAAAGCCGCAGCCGGTGACGTGATCGTCGTCGACGTGCGCGACGGAAACGAACTTGCCATGTCCGGCAAGGCCAAAGGCGCAGTGCATATTCCGCTTGCCGTGATCCGCATGCAGGCGGACCCGAGCAGCCCGGACTTCCACCCCGCGCTCGACCAGTCCAAGCCGATCGCGGTCTATTGTGCCTCCGGCGCCCGCTCGTCCATGGCCGCACAGGTGTTCCAGACCTTCGGCTTCGACGTGTCGAACATCGGCGGCCTGGGCCATTGGCAAATGGCAGGCGGCGAGATCGAACGCGCCTGACACGCCCCTACACGACAAAGAAACCCCGCCGGGCTTTGCCACGGCGGGGTTTGTTTTTGTCGGGTCCGGGCCCGAGCTTTAGAAGTGGATCGCCCGGTCGAAGGCGTCGAGCACGGATTCGTGCATCATTTCGGACAGGGTCGGATGCGGGAAGACCGTGTTCATCAGCTCTTCTTCCGTGGTCTCCAGCTGTCGCCCGATGACATAGCCCTGAATCAATTCGGTCACCTCGGCCCCGACCATATGCGCACCCAGAAGCTCGCCGGTCTTCGCGTCGAACACGGTTTTCACCATGCCTTCGGGTTCCCCCAGCGCGATGGCCTTGCCGTTACCGATGAAGG